>JAISZE010000169.1 GCA_031269405.1 Treponema sp.
CGAACAATAAAGAGTATAAGGGCGCGAAAGATATTTGAAAGAAGTCTGGAAGTGAAGAAGATGTTATGGGGAGGGGAATTGTGGACCAGGGGCTAATATGTGTGGAGTGTAGGCGAACAAGGGGATGAGCAGGTGATACAACGATATGACAAGAATCAGGGGAGAAAACCGGAGGAATACCAAAAGATAGATGAGGGGAAAGAACTTGATCTGCTTCCGTATCAGAATAAAGCATGAAGGTTAAAGATACCGCAGGGCTTGCCCTTTTGAATAACTGGGCGAGGCTCTGCTATTCCTACGATCCAAGGGCGAGGATAGTCGGCGGACTGACCCCCGATCCCAACCCGGTTACCTTGAGGATGCTTGAAGAAAACGGAAAAGCAGACACTTTCCCCCATTATTCTTCGGAAATATACGTACTCAACCTGAATTCAGACAACATGGTTTAAGCCGATACGGTAGAGAAAGAATTTACAATTCAATACATCATGGGGCAAACCAGCGATTATGACGGATTTGTACGGCGCTGGCTTTCCTCCGGCGGCCAGGTCCTTCTGGATGAAGCAACTCAGCAGTTTAAGTCTTACGGTTTGATCAGGTAATAACAAAAATTATTAAGACAGCGGATTATGTTGATGTTATCCGCTGTCTTGTAAAGAGGCTAATATGGGTAACAACAGGATTGTTATATATCAGGATCAGGGACGTACACGGATTAGCCGTCATATATACGGACATTTTATTGAACACATAGGACATTGCATATATGGGGGCCTCTGGGCAGGCGAGGATTCGCCGATACCGAATATTCTTGGCGTCAGAAAGGACATAATAAACGCATTGAAGCGCATCAAAATCCCCAATCTCCGCTGGCCGGAGGTTGTTTTGCCGACCAGTACCACTGGAAAAATGCTATCGGAAAACGATCCGAAAGACCTTTGATGCCGAATTATGTCTGGGGAGGCGTTGAAGACAACAGTTTCGGCACTCATGAATTTCTGGATCTCTGTACCGAGCTGGGATGCGAACCCTATATCTGTGGTAACTTGGGGACCGGTACGGTTGAAGAGATGTTTCAGTGGGTGGAATATATAAAGGGTACCCAATCCAGTCCGATAACGGAACTGCGGAAAAAAAACGGCCGTGATGCGCCCTGGAAACTCTCTTTCTGGGGCATAGGGAACGAAAGCTAGGCCGACAATTACCGGAGATACTCAGACGCCATAAGGTTATTCGGGCCTCTGAATAGAATAGCCTGCGGTCCCAATAACAACGACTACTATTGGACAGAAGTCTTAATGAAAAAAGCCTTTAAGGACTACTTTGGAAGCAATGGTTTCTGGGGACTTGCCTTGCATCATTATACCCTTTTGAACGAAGGGGACATTACCGGTAACGCCAGGGGATACGCGACCGATTTCAATGAAAGCGAATGGTTCCTTACCATGGCAAGATCCCTTGCTATGGATGATCTTGTCCGAAAGCACGGTGCTATTATGGACAAATACGATCCAGGCCGCCAAGCGGCTTTGGTCATAGATGAATGGGGATGTTTCCACAACCAGGAAAAGGGAACAGATCCGGCTTTACCATTTCAGCAGAACAGTCTTATGAACGCCCTGGCGGCGGGTATCCAGCTTAATGTATTCAATAATTACGCCGAACGTATACGGATGTCCAACCTGGCCCAGACCATCAACATAGTGCATTCCCTTATACTGACGGAAGGATCTTCCATGATATTGACCCCTACGTACCACGTATTCGATCTCTACAAGGCGCATCAGGACGCGATAAAACTTCCGCTGTCTGTTGAGTGTGAAAATTATACCCTATCCGGTAACAGCGTTCCGGCTCTAAACATCAGCGCATCCATGGCCGAAGACTACCGTATCCATATCTTGTTTTGTAATCTTGACCCCAACAAGGAGATGAAGACAACTATTGAGACTCCAGGCTTTATGGCGGAATCGGTATCAGGGCAAATAGTAAGCTCCGGATCTATGCAGGATCATAATACTGTTAACAAGCCTGAGCTTGTCAAAACAGAGGATTATAACGATGCAGTATTGTCCAAACGAGCAGACAGGACTATCATTACTTTAAGTATTCCCGCAAAATCGGTAACGATGCTGGAAATTTCTTAATTATTCAGGAGAACAACCTATGAACAACGTGAATTTTGATTACGCTTTCGGCGCGCCTCACAGGCTCTGCCTTTCACGGCCTTCTGCAAGTGAAAAAGTCCTGTTTACTATTCAGAAGGAAAACCTGGATATCAAATGGACCTGGGACAATCTGAAAAACAAGTATCCCCTGTCATGGACCATCATGCCTATGGACATAATCCTTGATTTCCGCCTCCAGATCGATGGGGAAGCCGCGGTTTTTGATTCATGGAACCGGGCCGAAAGCGGAGCGCCTATGCTCATAGCCAGAGGAAATACAGGGGGCCTGGGTTTTACGCTCAAGGCAGCAGCCGCCAAAGGCGGAATTGTTATGAAGCTTGAAAGCTCCAATAACGATCAAGAGCCCCATTCCCTTCAGGGAATACTCACCCACATGAACGGGTGGGTTATCAGCAATCAGGGCTGGATAGACGGCGTCAATTCGCACATCCTTCTGACCCAAAACCAGGGCAGGGCGGACCGGATTATCGCTGCGGCCAAAGGCGCCGATCATTACCCCGTAGTCCGGAACGGCAAAGCCGCCGCTGCGGGCGTGCCTATGAGCAACGCCGGTTACGGTCTCAAAGACGGCAATTCCATGAAGTCCCTGATTTCTGTTTTTGAAATTCCTCCTGGAGCTGTAAAAGCCGGGTACTGGTTTCTGCCGTATAATTCATACTTTGAAGAAGCCGAAAAGCTTTGCGCATCCGGCTGGGACGAGCTGCTCAGAGAAGCCGAAAAGGAATATACCGATATCCTGTCGCAATGCATGGAATTTAACATTCCAGACCAGGGGGTGATCCATTGCTTCAAGAGCTGTCTTGCGGATCTCTTTGTCATGCGCGAGGAGATGGCCGGTGGCTACACAGGCGTAAGCCCGGGAACGGAAATGTACCGTTCTCCCAACAGCGGCGAAGGCGTCTTCGTCTGTCATGTTTTCGATCAGTTGGGATACCTGGCAGAGGCGCAATCGGACATAAGGGTCTACCTGGAAGGTCAGGATGAATCGGGCTGCTGGGCTTCCTCCAAGGGCTGGGAACATGACGGCTGGGCTGTGTGTTACTGGAAATCCATGCTGGCAATGGAGCATTATAAGCTTACAGGGGACAGGGAATTCCTTGAAAAAATATACCCGCGCATGAAAGCCTCGTCCCTTTTTAACCGCCAGGCCCGCCAAAAAAGCAAAAATGACAGGGATTCTCCGTTTTACGGGCTCATGCCCAGGGGCATGGGCGACGGCGGGCTCATGAACGGTTCCGACTACTACGGCGTTTTCTACCCTTCCAACTGTCTTTCAGTCGCGGCCGACGGGCTCACCCTGGAAGCGGCGGAAATCCTGGGCCTTCACGCGGATATACCGGTGCTCAGGGAACTATACACAAGCGCTAAAGAGGATCTTGTTAATTCCCTGAGAAAAAACGCGGCGTATGACAATGGCGTGCCGTATATACCCGGTATTGCGGGTATTCCCAATGTCACTCTCTCCGACTGTTCTCTCTTCGGATGCCTTTGGGCTTTTTATCCGGCCCGGCTTCTGGAACAGGACGATCCCCTCATTAAAGGCACAATCAGCGTTGTTGAAAGTAAGCAGATCAGCGAAGGAGGGCTCCCTGCCGGTACCGGCTGGATGAAAGACGGCCTCTGGGTAGCTATGGCGCTGGACAATTTTGCGTCCGCTTACCTGCGTATGGGTGAGTATGATAAGGCTTCCAAATACTTTTACCCTGTGCTGAACCACGCGTCCCCTCTGGTTACATGGTGCGAAGAACGGGGGGTGGAAAAAGGTTCCCCAAAAACAAGCGGCGACCTCCAGCACTGCTGGACCCCGGTGTCGGTATGCGGTTTCCTCAGAGAAATGATGATCTATGAAGACAAGGACCTTTTGCATATCGCTGCGGCAACTCCCAGGGAATGGCTTGAAACCGGCCTGGAAATAGGGGTAAAAAAAGCCCGCACCTATTTTGGTCTCATTGATTATTCGATAAAGCGTACCGGAAAAAACCGGGTTGAGATCACGCTTTCAAGCGAGCAAGAACGGAATACCAAAACGGTTTTCCATATCCGGCTGCCCAAAGATACGTACAGCCTGAGACTTGAAAGCTGCACTGTACCAGGCGCCGTTATCCATGGCGAAACCGTAACCATACCGGGCAGTTCGCAAAGAGAAATTTCTCTTGTTTTAAGCTGCTGAAATCGCGAACCGCATATAGTGCACTTATTGCAATAAGGGCTTTGTTGGATGGTCCCAACATTTTTATTTAAAACGTTTGTATGAAACGGAGGTTGAAGAATATAATGAGGAGGCGGTAAGTATGGATGATAAAAATTTATTGTCAAAGGATAAAAATGTTTTCAAAGAAAATAATAATATGCGAAACAGCACATGAGGCAATAGGTGAAAGGGTAACATTTGAAACAGAAAGTAAACTATAGGGGACGGCATAGAGGAATAGAAGTCTATATTGGATATGGCGTAATAAAGATACAATAAAAAGGATACTGGATAAAAAATTGTCCTTCAGCCTGCTATGCCGGGCAAACGCTTGATAATTCGCGGTCCACGGTGTAGTATAACGGTAAGGAGCGCGTACAGTGAAATTGATTCGTTGCGAAGGGTACATACCCCGGCTCCTTGAGGCGAAACTGCGGGTATGTACCCTGATGAGTCAGATACTTTACGAGAACAACCATACCCCATCCGTTCTGCGGCGGGGTTGGTTGATTTTTTTAGGTCCCCCCGTAACCGGCCTAAACTTGCCCCACAATCACGCCTTGATAACCCGGGACCGGGGAAAACCCTGGGAAAAACGCTTGTAGAGCCCGCTGCGCTCCGGCGGGGAATTTCCCCCGCTCCCGGTATTTCACGGACAAAGGTTAAGACCTACCATTTTTGTATATATCGTGTATACTGGAGTATCTTGAATAAGAAGGAGTAACGTATGATTGAAGGAAGTACGAACAGGTCCGCAGGGGCTAAACTGAGCTTCGGAATGGTAGGGGGCGGCAAGGGAGGCTTTATCGGGGATGTGCACCGGAAAGCCGTTTTCCTGGATTCGCTGGCCGAACTCAAGGCAGGGTGTTTTTCGCGCACTGAGAACAACAACCGCGAGACCGGGGTGTCTCTGGGGCTCGCTCCTGAACGGATTTACAAAACCTTTGACGACATGGCGGAAGCCGAGGCGAAACGGCCGGATCGCATTGATTTCGCTGTAATCGCCATACCGAACATCGATCATTATCCTGCCGTAAAGGCCTTTTTAAGCCGCGGCATCCCGGTGGTATGCGACAAGCCCTTTACTGTGGAAGAGAGCCAGGCCAGGGAACTGGCGGATCTGGCCAGGAAGAACAAACTCCTCCTGTGCCTTACCTATACTTATACGGGCTACCCTATCATTAAGCACGCCCGGGAACTGGTACGGCAGGGAGAGATAGGAAAGATTATCTATATCAACGCCGAGTATCCCCAGGAGTGGCTTCTGGCTCCGGCAGAAAAACAAGGGAGCAAGCAGGCCGAATGGCGGACGGATCCGGAAAGGGCCGGGAAGTCCAACAGCATCGGCGACCTGGGTTCCCATATCGAGAACATGATTTCTTATGTAACCGGGCTGCGCATCAAATCCCTTTGCGCCAGGCTGGATAAAATCGGCGAAGGCCGGGTCCTGGACGACAACGCCACGGTCATGCTGGAATACGAAGGAGGCGCCAAAGGGGTGTACTGGACCAGCCAGGTGGCTGCAGGCTACGACAACGCCTTTAAGTTCCGCATCTTTGGCGCTAAAGGGGCTCTGCTCTGGGATCAGGAGGCATGCAATTACCTTGAAGTCCGCCGTTTCGGCCAGCCTAACGCCGTTATTTCCCGGGGGAAGGATCCCCTTTACCCCTATGCCCAGAGCTTCTCCCGTATTCCCTCAGGGCACCCTGAAGGTTACTTTGAAGCCTTGGCGAATATCTACAAGGTGTATACTGCCGCGCTGCTCAAACAAAAGGCCGGGGAACCCCTGACCGAAGAAGACCTGGATTTCCCTGGTCCCGAAATGGGCATCGACGGGGTCAGGTTTATTGGCAAATGCGTGGAGAGTTCGGCGAAAGGCGCGGTTTGGGTCGAGTTTTGACTTTTTAACTAAAGTCTTATTAAACTGAAACTTCCCGCCTCAGGGCGGAGTTTTATAGGAGTACAATATGGCAAGACCAGTTACTTTATTTACAGGACAATGGGCGGATCTGCCCTTTGAAACCTTGTGCGCCAAGGCAAAGTCCTTTGGCTATGACGGCCTGGAGATCGCCTGCTGGGGGGATCACCTGGATCTAAAAAAAGCGGCTACGGATTCGGAATATGTAGCCGGGAAAAAGGCTGTCCTGAAAAAGCACGGCCTTGAGTGCTGGGCCCTGGGAACCCATCTTATTGGCCAGTGCGTAGGGGATAATTGGGATCCCCGGCTTGACGGGTTCGCCCCTAATGAACTGGCAGGCAAGCCGGAAAAGATACGGGCCTGGGCTGTGGAGTACATGACTTACGCCCCTCTGGCGGCCAAGAACATGGGCGTCAAGGTGACCACTGGCTTTATGGGCTCCCCTGTCTGGGCGTACTGGTACAGCTTCCCGCAGACCACAGAGAAGATGATCGACGACGGCTTTAAAAACATCGTCAAACTCTGGACCCCTATTTTTGATGAATACGACAAACACGGAATCAGGTACGCCCTGGAAGTTCATCCGACCGAGATCGCCTTCGATTATTATTCCGCCGAACGGCTCCTCAAGGAATTCAATAACCGCAAGACTCTGGGGTTCAATTTTGATCCTTCTCATCTGGTGTGGCAGGGCGTAAGCCCCCACCTTTTCCTCAGGGATTTTGCCGCCAGAATTTACCATGTCCACATGAAGGACGCCGCTGTAACCCTGGACGGCAAAGCGGGCATTCTGGGATCCCACATCACCTTTGGCGATACCCGCAGGGGCTGGAATTTCCGTTCCCTCGGCCATGGGGATGTGGATTTCGAGAACATCATCAGGGAACTCAACGCCATGGACTACAAAGGCCCCCTCTCGGTGGAGTGGGAAGATTCCGGCATGGAACGGGAGTTCGGCGCTGCTGAGGCCTGCGCTTTTGTGCGGAAAGTTGATTTTTCACCCTCAAACGTCGCTTTTGACGATGCTCTTAAAACCGGCTGAGTTTTTTGTAATTCCGGTTCACAAAGGTGAAACGGTTCTTCTTCCTCCTGACAGTCCTTTGCTGCGCCGGGGGCCTTCTTTTTGGAACAGGTAAACAAGAGGAGGCCCCGGAGCCGGTGAAGTTAGGTGTCCTCCTTCCCGCCCCGGTAAGCCCCTGGACCAGGGCGCTTTACCGGGAAGCGGTCCAGGCCGTGACGCTGTCATCCATGGAAAGCCGGGGCGGTTTTGAATTCCGCATGCGTTCCGCCGCTTCATCCGGGGAGCAGATAGAACAGATCCATGAGCTTGCCGCATGGGGCGCCGGCTGGCTGGTGATCTTCCCCCTGGACAGCGCCGCAGTTACCCCGGTCCTGAAGGAACTCCATAGCCGGGGAAAACGTATTGTTGCGGCGGATCAGGGGCTCACGGACAGGGGCTTCGGGTGGGCCGGTATTGCCTGGGACCACGAAGCCATAGGGACCGAAACCGCCCGCGCCCTGGGGCTGGAGATGAAACATTCCCTGCTGGCAAACTACCTCTGCCTGGGAGGGGGGGGCCCGGTGGGCGCAGAACTTATGGATGCTTTTTTCAGGGAAATGGAACAATCACCTTTCCTGGTGAACATCCTGGGCGGAAGGACCTATATCCCTACAGGCTACGATCCCGCAGACGCCTACCGGGAAGCCGCAGCCCTGTTCCGGCGCTTCCCCAGGATAGACGCTGTATACTGTCCCGATGATGACGCCCTTGTAGAAGTCCTTAAAGCTGCGGAAGAAGCGGACCGTTCGGATATCAGGCTGTTTTTTGGGACAGGAGGATCCATGGCAGTGTGCGCTCTTATCCTGGACCCTGAAAGCAAGGTAGAGGCGACAGCCCTTCGCGGCCCGTCCATAGCAGGCGAGGCTGTCAGATTCGCCGTCTCTGCTGCGCGGGAAAAAGAAGGCGCGGTTTTTCACAACGCCCCAGGTCCCAAAACGATCCGTATCCCTACAGCCCTCATAGACCGTTCCAATGCGGAGCATTATGCAGGCGCCGCCGCCTATTGACGCGGCTATCTTAACGCCATAATTAGAGTCTGTCCGCAAAGTAACCGACTTTGTGGACAGACACTCCTAGCAGGGATTTGGCGCTTGTTGCCCTGGTTCCCGCTAACATGCTACCATAGCCCCCATGGACGGCACTGCTTTTCCGAACAACCGGCCCTGCTCGTATGCCCTCCTGCCCAGGACAGCGGCGCTTTTCATCCTCCTCTGGCAGCTCAGGTTCCTGGCTGCGGATCTTGCGGATACCCCGGTATACGCCGCAGCCCTCCTGGGCGCCCTGGGAACCGCGGTGTTCCTGTACCGGAAACGGATCGCAAGCATCCCGGGGCTCTGCGTCATCGCCCTCGTTCCCTGGGCCGTGCGCCTGTTAATCGCCCTTCCCCGGTGGTTTGCCCCGGACCTGGGCGGGAAACTGGTTTTCGATTCCCTGCTCCTCAACCTGGACCGGAACAATTTCGCCGCCCTCCTGCCCTTTTACTGGACCGCTGTTAGTTCCTATTTTTCCCTCAAAAGCCGGGTTTTTCTGCGTGCGGACATCATCGCCGCAGATACCTTCTTCCTAGTTTTTTTCAGCATAGTCCCCTCTGCGGCCATGGAAGCCTACCGCTGGCCGGTGCTCATGATCGGCCTCTTTACCCTGGTCTTCTTTCTGCAGATCCTGGCGTTCATACTCTCTATCCCGAAGGAACTAAAACTGAAGAAATCCGAAGGAGCCGTTGCTGCGGGAACCTTCATGCTCCTGGTGCTGCTGGGGGGCCTTTTCTTTATCAGGCCCTCGCAGGAAAAGGCAGCTGAACGCGGCGGGGGGCTTCTGGAACCCAAACTCTTCAAGTTCGATTTCTCCCAGGTCCTCAGGCTGGATTCGGAAATAAGCGTCAACGACGACCTAGTGCTCATTGTCAAAAAAGACCCCTACGATTACCACCTCTTTCTCAGGCGCTACACCCTTTCGGGGTACGGGAAAAACCAGGGCTTTTTCAGGCTCCAGGATATTGATGAACGCGCCCATCCCCAGCGGTTGCCGGACAGGCAGACCAGGTTTGAGCACGAAACGCTAAAGGAATACCAGGTAACAAATCAAGAATATTACCTGGTCAATTTTGACGCTTCAGCCTTTATCGGGATGAACATGCCTGTAGAGGTAACCCCTTTTGAAACCTGGGACGCTTCTTCGTTCAGTTCCGCCTACGCCGTGCAGAGCCATACCAGCGAAGCCCTGCCTTTCGAACTAATCGACGCTGTTAAAGGGCGTCCAGGGGCGGAAGAACTGGAAATGAGTCCCGAAGACTACCGGATTTACACCGAATACGGCGGGGACGAAGAACTAGCGGCTTATGCCCGGGACATCACCGAAGGGCTTTCTACGTACTGGGAGCGTATCCAGGCAGTATACGACTGGCTCAAATACGGAGAATACCGTTACAGCCTCAAGCCGGGGATAGCTCCCAGCGGGGACCAGCTCAAGTATTTTCTTTTCGACGCAAAAAAGGGCTACTGTTCCTACTACGCTTTCGCGTTCGCCCTGCTTATCCGCTCCCTGGGAGTTCCCTGCAGGGTAGCTGCGGGCTTCTTTATCGATCCCAAAACCAACGCCTTCGACTATTACCCTGTCCGGGCGGATATGGCCCATGCGTGGGTGGAAGTCTGGTATCCCGGTTACGGCTGGATTGACTACGATCCTACCACGGAAAACCTGGCCGAAGGGGAAGAATTCCGGTTTTCTTTCGGGACCCCGCCGGAACTGTTTGAACGTTTGATGAAGGAGATCCTGGATAACCATTCGCGGCTTAAACCCCGGGAAGCCGGGGCTGAACCAAGCGGCAGGGACCGTCTGGCCCGGCTTGGCCGGGATACGGCGGCCTTTTTCAGGAACAAAGGACACTGGCTTCTTTTGGCCCTGCTGGTTCTTCTCTTCCTGGTTATCAGGTCCGGTTTCCTCTGGCTTTCCCTGACAGCCTGGAAGATCCGGCGCAAAGCCCTCTGCCTTTGGGCCCACTGTAAGTGGCGCCTTGCCCTTGGAGGCGCCGGAAAGCCCTTCCATCTCGCCGAGGCTGAATGGGCCGCAAGCAGCCGGTTCGGCGGCGTCTACGCTCTGTACCAGGACGGCGCCGCCGCCCGGTTCGCCAGGGACTACACGGAAGAAAACTGGCGGCGTATGAAAGCAAACTACCGCGTCTTTGATGAGTCCTACAGGAAGGGAGTTTCCCCCGCCCGGCGCCTGCTGGCATGGATCCTCCCGCCCCTGGCCCTGGCTTTGCGGGGAAAAGCCGCTGTCCTTTCCGCCCTTATCCTGCTCTTGTCCCTTGCCGGAAGCAGCCCTGAAGCCCAGTCCCCCGCAGTCCCGCAGGACGAATTATTCCGTTCGGCCCAGGAGGCCCAAGGAGCGGAAAACTGGGAGCAGGCCGTGGAACTGTACTCCAGAGGATCGGAACTGTACCCCGGGGATCTCCGGTTCCCCTGGTCCCTGGGGAATCTGTATTACCAGCGGCGGCTTTTCCGCCTCGCCTGGGACGAATACCAGAAAGCCGGGGCGCTTAACCCCAGGGACCCGGACATCCTCTTCCAGCTTTCCAGGACCGCCGGATACCTCAACGAGGACAGCATTTCCGCAGAGTACCTGGAACAGCTTCTGGCGCTGGAACCTGATAACCGGGACGCTGTCGGCAGCCTGGCGTGGATGTACTACAAGATCCACCGCCTTGATGAAGGGGAGGGCCTCCTCCTGGGCGCTATTGAAACCCTTGGGCGGAACGCCGATTTCGCCATGACCTTGGGGACGATTTATTCGGATATGTTCAATTACTCCGAAGCCAAGCGCTGGTATCTTGAGGCTATCGAAGGGGCCGAAGCTGCTGACGACAGGCTTTTCGCCGCAGTAGCGCATTACAACCTTTCTATCCTGGAAAGCAGGTTCTACCATTTCGATTTGGCTTACGACAGGACCAACGCTTCCCTGGACAGCCTGAACCGGGCCTCCGGGCGCCTTGCACGGGGGGAACTCTACCTAAGGCGCCTTGCCCTTCCCAGGGCCCTCTCTGAATACCAGGAAGCATACGAGATGGATACCTCTCCCCTTTCAAAGGTTAACCTGGCCCAGGTCTATCAGATTGGCGGCCGCCTTGAGGAAGCCCGGCTTTACGCCGAGGATTGCCTTAAAACAGGGGACCTCTCATGGATGCTGAATTACGGCATCGACCCCGTGCGGTACAAGCGGGACATCCACGAGATCCTTAAAGTTACCTATAAGGGCCTGGAAGAAGCCGAAGCCTTTGCCGCTCCGGGGAATCTGAAAGAAGCCGTTCAAAGCCTCTTTAGGACTATTTCTTACCGCTTCCGGGCTGCGGTGCACCGCCATCTCTATCAAAAGTACAGTCTACTTTCGGCCCAGGCTTACGGTCCCGGCGGGGAAACCCATCTCGAAGCCCTGACGCAGTATTACAACGCCTTTGAATCCCATCCCCTCAGGGCGCTGACCTACCTGCGCCTGGCGCGGGAATTTGAAACCCCCCGGATCCCCGAATCGGCGGCAGCCTACGATTTTGAAGAAGGAAAACTTCTAAAAAAGAAGGATCGTATCGCAGAAACCCTGAAGGACTTTGATCCCCAATGGGAACGGGACATGATTGCGGATGCTTACGGGGAATTGGCAAAACAGGAAAGGGGGAGGGAAAGCCTGGACGCCGCTGAACGGCTCTTCGCGCTGAACCGGGGTGCCTTACGCCAGAAGGGGAGGGGGCTCCCCGCGGCGCTGCGTATCGAAGGGACATCTCCCAAAACGGAGACTGCCCTGCGCAAGGCGGCGAAGGCCGCAGGTGTCAGGGAATATCAGGATTCCCGCTATACCCTGACGTTCCGTCCAGGCAGGGAAGAAGGGGCCATTTTCTGCGAGCTCTACGA
>JAISZE010000011.1 GCA_031269405.1 Treponema sp.
CTATATTAACCGCCTTCCCCTGGGAACCTTTGTGGGAACCTCGACTACCCCCCTATCGGCGCCATATAGAATTGAGGTCGACGGCACCGAGGGAAAGCTGAGAAAATGATGACTTCCCCCGAAACATGTATTGGAAAAAAGGAGTTTTGCCCATGAAAAGACATTCCCGGCAAAAGACGCGGCCCTTTCCGGCCTCTGGGAGCACGGCCCTGGTCCCGCTGGCGGCCTTCCTGTTGCTTTGCGCGTTCCCCCCCCTGGCCGCCCAGACCCGGACTGAAGAACGGGTAGAGACAGGGCGTTTCGGTACTGAAGAAACAGAAGAAACCGGAGCGGTTTTGGAAGAAGACCTTAACGATCAGTGGCTCCGCCTGGGTTTCAGGGCAGGGCCTTCCCTGCGTTTTTATACCCCTTCAAAGGACACCCGCTATACCGGGGGGGATACCCATGCCGCGGCGCTGGACCTGGCGCTCCAGGCCAATCTCAGGGTGCTTCCCTTCCTGAGCGTCCAGGCCGAAGCGGTGTTTACTTGGGATAATGCATCCCTTTGGGCTTACCAGACCGGAGCCATCCGTTATACCAAGGATTATACCGCCTTTTCCCTCCAGTTTCCTGTATTAGTAAAACTTGATTTCTACCATGGTATATTCAAAATTTCGCCCTTTCTGGGGCTGTACTGTCTGGCGCCTCTGGGCAAACTCAAGGCATCCAATTCCCTGGATGACGAAACCCATTCCCTTTCGTACCGGGTTTCGCCGCCTTTGGGATTTTTGGGCGGCTTGAGCGGAACCATGAAATTGGGGCCTGGTGCCATTATTGCGGATCTCCGGTATGCGGCGGATTTTGGAGATCTTCAGGCGGAAGACGGAAGCATAGAGGAATTCAAGCGCAGTATGATTTCCTTAACCCTGGGTTATGAACTGGGATTTTTTACAAGAAAGGGAGGATCCCATGAATAGGAAGTTTCTCCCTGTAAGAAGCGCCGTTATCGCTGTTGTTTTCAGCGTCTTCCCTGTCCTGCTTTTTGCCCAGGCCCTTCCGGCAGAAAACAGCCAGGGACTGGATTATGAGGGAAAAGCCATTGTAGCGGTGCTCCCCCTGGAAGGGACGGAAACAGAGATGGCACAGCGCTTCCACGAAGGGACTATGGCGGCTGTTTCAGCCCTTGGAAACTACAGCCCCAGGGATGTGTATATACCCCCAGGAGGGGAAATTCCCACTGATATGCCCCCGGTCCGGAGTCTGGTTCCCGGCGTCCGCTATGCCCTTACCGGAGGCGTGTATCCCGGAAGCAGCGCCGGGGAGTATTACCTCCAGTTGTGGCTTTGGGACATGTCCGGCTCCACCATGATTTATACCGACGATCTGGTATATGATGATATTGATGGGGCTCTGGAAAGTCTGTCGGGCCTGGTGGAATGGCTCTTTTCCCATATCCATATCGTAATCATCGAGCCCCCTGAAGCCGATACCTGGCAGGATCCGTTTTTTATGGCCGGCGTCAGGGCCGGTCTTTCTCCCAGATGGTACGTCAATCCTGATGAAAAATCTTCGGGCGCCTCGGCGCTGGGCTTTGAAGGGGGTTTCTCAGGCGCCCTGCGTCTTACCGGCCTGCTTTCCTTCCAGCTTGAAATCCTTTTGGCTGATGATACCCTGGTCTACAGGGACCTTCTTTTGACAAGCGATCCGCCTCTCATAGTAACTGAAAAGTTCTCCAGCCTCGTTTTGACCCTTCCCTTGCTGCTTAAAGCTAATTTCAGGGCCGGTCTTTTCCGGCTCTCCCCGCTGGCGGGCTTCTATTTGGCTCTCCCTTTGGGGAAAAGCCACTACCGTATCAATAACGAACAAGACAAAGAGTCCTATTCCTGGTCTTTCTCCCTCCCCCTGGGCTTTACCATGGGATTTGAGGGAGCAGTGCAATACGGGTCAGGGAGGATTTTTACGGGCCTGCGTTATAGCGTGGATTTTGGCGCCGCATCCATTAACGATGCCGTAACCCTTGACGGTAAGGAAGTGCAGTACCGGCGGCACAGCTTTTCTCTGTATCTGGGATATGAATTTGGCTTTTACGATGGAAAAAAATTAGGAGGGTCCTGATGAAACAGTTAAGCGCGGTATTTATTCTCGGTTTTTTGGTTTTGTCTTTTTGTCCTGCCCAAACCCAGACAGGAAACGCTTCGTATAACCCGTCAAAAACAGGGCTGACCATAAGCCATTCCAGCCTGTCGTTTAACACCCGTGTACGGGTTACCAATCTGTTGAATAACCGGTCTGTGGAAGCTGTTGTAAATGGCCGTATTGCCATAAGCTCCGAGCGAATCGCCGATATTTCCGGGGAAGCAGGAGATGCCCTGGGGATGAACAAGACCGGCATGACTCTGGTGGAAATCGCTGAGTTGCCCTCCAGGGCCGGAACTGTACAGAATGTTGTGATTCCCGCCCCTGCGCCCGCTCCCGCTGCCGTACCGGCTGCCTCTTCCCAGACGCCTCAGGGACAGGCCCCCGCAACTTCTCCTTCCGCAGTAACCCAGGTCCTGCCTATCCAAACCATCACCGACGTGCAGTACGTCCCCGTTCCGGGCCCTGTCCAGCAGAACTGCTGTTCCCCCCTTTTGTGGGTGATTTTTGCGCTGCTGGTTCTGATAATCATCCTCCTTGTAGTGATATTGATACTGATCCAGCGCCGACTGCTCCTGTGGCCCTGGCATTACCCGGTATGGTACAGGCGGCATTTTTTGTACGCCAAAAAGTACCGGCGTTAACCGGAACTTAGTCCGCTTGTTGCGGGCCCGGTACAGGAAGGAAAGAAGCCGAAAATCTTTTATGAGGGTATGTGTATGAATCGGAGAGAAACTGTTATCGCCGCCCTTAATCACCGGGAAACCAAACCGGTCCCCTACACGCTGGGGCTTACCAGCCAGGCCCTGGAAAAACTAGTAACATATACCGGTGACCCGGATGCGGGGGAAAAACTAGATTCTTACATGATCGGGATGTATTACTCGGGCCGGCCTCGGGAACTGCCGGAGCGGACGGGATTTTTCCGGGATGATTTCGGCGTCCTCTGGAACCGGAACGGGGCGGACAAGGACATCGGGGTTATTGACGGGCTGGTAATAGAAGACATTGAGGACAATTCGTACCGTTTCCCTTCAATGGATGAAGTTTGGCTCCGGGGGGAACTGGAACGGCTCCGCTCCGCCTCTACGGATCAATTCCGGGTGGCGAATTTCGGCTTTACCCTGTTTGAGCGCTGCTGGACCCTCATGGGGATGGAGAACGTTCTGGCCGGTATGCTTACCTGTCCCGAGGCGCTGGAAGATTTTTTTGACCGGATCTGCGATTTCTGGCTTCCCATTATTGATATTGCCCTGGAATACGATGTGGACGCGGTCGAGTTCGGCGACGACTGGGGCCAGCAGCACGGGCTTATCATGGGCCCCGAACACTGGCGGCGTTTTATCAAACCCCGGATGGCCCGGCTTTACGGGCGGGTCAAGGCAAAGGGCACGTTCGTCCTCCAGCATTCCTGCGGGGACTGCCGTGAAATTTTCCCGGACCTGGTTGAGATCGGCCTTGA
>JAISZE010000044.1 GCA_031269405.1 Treponema sp.
CCCGGCACTTCGATTTTGATATGGATGAAGCCTGGCCCTTCAACATGATTGCCGATTTGGACTTTGAAAAAGAAGTAGTGGCCGAAGACGAGGATACCATAACCTACCTTGACGGCAACGGCGCGGTCCTCAGAAGGCACAAAAAACACGATACCACCCCGGAACATGTGGATTTTGCGGTCAAGGACCGGGAGAGCTGGGAGGCGCGTATCAAGCCCAAATTGACCCCCGACCCCCGGCGTATTCACTTCGAGGTTTACCGTAAAGTACGGGACGAATGTAAAGAGGACCGCCGTTTTTTTGTCTGGAGCGGGTTAAACGCCTTTGAATGTATGGAGATGATGTGCGGCCATGAAAACATGCTTGTTGGCATGGCCCTTGATCCCGATTGGGTTCTGGATATGGCCATGACCTACGCCCGGCTCATCGTGGATTTACAAAAGATCCTCTTTGAAAAGGAGGGGTATCCCGACGGAATCTGGTATTACGACGACCTGGGTTTTAAGGAACATCCCTTTATATCACCGGACATGTTCCGCCGCATCATCAAACCTGCCTATGTTTATACCTTTGACTATGCCAAGGCACAGGGAATGCCGGTTATATTACATAGTTGTGGTTTTGTTGAACCCCTTTTGCCGGATATTATCGACGCGGGAATCGACTGCCTCCAGGTAATAGAGGTAAAGGCGGGGATGGATCTGCTCAGGATTCATAAATTGTACGGGGATAGAATCTGTTTTATGGGAGGCATCGATGTACGGGTACTCTACACCAATGACCGGAAGAAAATAGATGCGGAACTGGAAGCAAAGATACCCGTGGTAAAGGAAGGCTACAACTACGCAGTCCACAGCGATCATTCCATTCCCGCGACGGTGGCATATGACACCTACCGGTATTTTATCGATAGGGCCCTGGAATTGGGCCGTTATTAGTTTGGTGCTCTACGGGCGTATGCCTGTATGTATATTTTTTTTCATGGGGGATAACAACATGAAACGTTTCACAGTGATAAGCGTAATGCTTATTCTCGGCGCCGCCCTGGCTTTTGCCGGCGGACAAGGGGCTTCGGGTGCATCCGGGGGGCTCACCACCATCCAGATGACCCACATTGGGACATCCGCTATCGGTATCCAGGAAGGGTATTATTGGACGGATATCCTCAAGGAAGATTTGGGCGTCCAGTTGGATCTGGTGGCTTCCACCCCGGACAACATCAAGGCCATGCTGGCCGCCCGGGATTTTCCTGAACTGGTGGTAACCAACCAGGTCAACGAAATCCAGACGGCTATCCGGGCGGGGATGTTTATCAACCTGGACGATTACCGGGACAAGCTGCCCAATCTCTTTGCCAACGGCGGCCAGGGGATGCTCCAGTACCACCGGGACAATTTCAGCAACGGTACCGGCCAGCTCAACGCGATCCGGTTCACTGCCACTACCCAAAGCGCTGCCAGGGGAGGAAACAATTACGGTCCCTATCTGCGCTGGGATTACTATAAGGAACTGGGGATGCCCGCGATCAATTCCCTGGAAGATTACCTGCCCCTCCTCAAGGCTATGGCGGACCGGCATCCCGTCAACGAGGAGGGCCAGAAGGTGTACGGCATTTCCCTGTGGCCTAACTGGGACGAAAGCCGCCACATGATGGTCGTAAGCGACTGCCTCGCTCCCAATGCGGGGATAACCACCATCGGAACAAGTTTCCTTGAACTGAATCTCCAAACCAGCGTCCTGACAAGTTATATGGACGACAATAGCTTTTACAAACGGGGGCTGAAATTTTTCTTTATCGCCAACCAGATGGGGCTGCTGGACCCCGATTCCATCACCCAAACCTGGGACAATTTCCTTGAAAAGGCAACCGCCGGCAGGACCCTTTTTTCGTTCTGGTCCTGGGGCTTCGGCAATTTCAACACTCCTGCCCGGGCGGAACAGGTAGTTGGTTTCAAAATGGTGCCTTTCGAAGGCCAGAAAGTCCTGTCCACCGTAAATCCCAACTATATCGGCGGCCAGTGCTTCCTCGCGGTGAACAAAAACCATCAGAATCTGGATAAGATTCTGGAATTCATCAACTACATTTACGACTACGACAACTTCCTGAAACTTTCGTGGGGACCCAAGGGAATAGCCTGGGATGTGGATTCCGCCGGAGAACCCTATGTTACGGAACTTGGCTGGAAAATGCGGACCGAATCTCTGGAATTCCCCAATGGCGGGGAGTTAGGCTACGGGTTCAAGTGGAGCACTGGTGAGCCTTCACTGCACGGCAGAAACATTCACCCGGTCTATAAGCGCAGCATAGGCGGGAGCGACTGGATCAAAAAAGCTTTCGCCCCCAAAGATACCCCCCTGGAAGCTGACTGGAAGAAGATCATGAACGCCGAAGATGATGTGGATTACATCACCAAAAACGACATCATCCGGGAAGCGCCCTTCGCGGGGCTGCCCAGTGTGCCCGACGATATTCAGGCTTTGATCCTGCGGGTGGGCGCTGTTATCCAGCCCGCAAGCTGGCAGGCTGTATTTGCCAGAAACGAGGCGGAATTCAACGCCATCTGGACCAAGATGCAGGCCGACGCCAAGGGGCTTGGTATTGACCGGGTAAACGAATGGTTCGCCAACGCCTACAACAAAGCCAAGGCCGAAGGCGCCAAGTACATGCGCTAATTGGCGCCTTTCAATACGAATGGGGGTAGACAGGAGATGATGAAAAAAAAGAATTGGTTTGAAACACTGAAACAGCGGGAATACCGGCTCTTCTTTATGGCCCTGCCCTTTATGGTGCTGGTGTTCCTCCTCTCCTATCTCCCCCTCCGGGGCTGGCTCTATGCGTTCTTTAATTACACGCCGGGCCTGCCCCTGACAAAAGATAGTTTTGTGGGCCTGGGAAACTTCCGCATGATCCTCCAGGACGAATACGCCGTGGCCGATATCGTCAGAGTCATGCGGAATACCTTCGCCATGAGCTTCATCGGACTGGCAACTTCGGCCCTGCCCCTGGTTTTCGCGGTGTTTCTCAACGAAATCCGGTTTATATCTTACCGTAAAACTGTTCAGACCCTCACCACTATTCCCAACTTCATAAGCTGGGTGCTGGTGCATTCGGTGGCTTACGCCATGATGTCGGTGAACGACGGGTTCATCAACCGCTTCCTTATGTCTTTGGGGCTCATCGACAGCGGCGTTAATTTCCTCGCCGGACGGGACCATGTCTGGCTCGGCATGTGGGCCTGGGGAACATGGAAGGGTCTGGGCTGGGGGTCAATCGTGTATATCGCCGCCCTCACCTCCATCGATCAGGAACTTTACGAAGCGGCCCGCGTGGACGGCGCGGGGCGTTTCCGCTGTATGCGGCATATCACCCTGCCGGGCCTGCTCCCCACCTACTTCGTGCTCCTTATCCTCTCCATTGCCAACTTCATCAACAACGGCATGGAACAATACTACATATTCCAGAATCCCATGAACCGGGCCGCTATAGAGGTGCTGGACCTCTATGTGTATAACCAGGGAATCGTGGGGATCAACTATTCCTATTCCATCGCCATCAGTATCCTAAAATCCCTGGTGAGCCTTATCCTGCTCTTTGCCGCCAATGCGGGTTCCAAATTTATCAGAGAGGAGTCCATATTCTGATGAAAACAAAACTGACAGTTATCGATGTACTGTTCAATATCTTTATATATGCCTTTTTTACGATCTTTACCCTGATGTGTATATTTCCCTTTTATTACATCTTCATCAACACCGTAAGCGATAACGAACTGGTGGCTGCCGGGCAGATTCTCCTGTATCCCCGGGGTTTTCACCTGGGAAACTACACCCGGATCATGCAGATGCGGGCGCTGCCCCAGGCGGTTTTCGTTAGCATTTCCCGGACTGCCCTGGGGACCTTCCTCAGCGTGCTGTGTACGGCTTTTCTGGCCTATCTTAGCACCCAAAAGCGGATGTGGCACCGGAAGTTCGTGTACCGCTTTTTCATCATCACCATGTATTTTAACGCGGGCCTTATCCCCGGCTACCTCAATATTAAGGCCCTGCATCTGGATAACAACTTTCTGGTGTACATCATCGGCGTGGTCAGCGCCTTCAATCTGATTCTGGTAAAAACCTATATCGAAAGCATCCCAGGGTCCATTGAGGAATCGGCGGAGATAGACGGCGCGGGGTATCTTATGATCTTTTTCCGGCTCATGCTGCCCCTATGCCTGCCTATTCTGGCGACTATCGCGGTGTTTACGGCGGTGGGGCATTGGAACTCATTTATGGATACCCTGTTGTATATACGGAACTCCCGGCTGTATACCCTGCAATTTCTGCTGTGGCAGTACCTGAACGAATCCACGGCCCTGGCGGCGGCAATGCGATCCGCCATGGCCGCCGGCGGAGTGGTGGTAAATCCCGCGGCTATGCTCACCACCACGTCGGTAAAGATGACTATTGCCATGGTGGTTACTTTGCCGGTATTGTTTGTATACCCCTTCTTCCAGCGGTACTTTTTGAAGGGGATCATGCTTGGCGCGGTAAAGGGGTAAAAACGGCTTTTCGTTACAGGCAGGATTTCCCGGTTTTACAGTTCCAATTCCCTGGACTCCCGCTCGCCTACCATCAGCGTTATTTTACCAAGGGCCTTGTCCTGGGCAGTGTGAAGGGGTAACCGCCTTACGCCTGCGGAGCGGGCTCCTGGCTTGGTTGGTTGAGGAAAAACCGCTATAGTAGTACCGGAAAACCTCGAAGAGAGAAACTGGTGCGGATAAAAGATTTTTTTGCTGTTTTTTACTCTTTGCTGATAGCCGGCCTCATCTGCCTGCCGGAATTCTCCTGCGCCGGGGCCGGGGCTAAAAGTGTTGCAGGGCTTGAAACTCCGGGGGGTGAAAGCTCCGGGGCCGGAGAGCCTGGGGCTGAAGTTCCGGCTTCTGACCGGGCGGTTCCCCTTATGGTTTCAGGCGAAGCGGACAGAACGGACCTTATCCTGGAAGCCTACCGGGACGCCGCATCGCGGGGCAGGGTCGTGGATTTTTTTGGAAACCTTACGGGCTCCAGGGAACTGTCGGCAGTAGTACTGGCCAATGCCGAGCCTTTCGATATAGCCCCGGCTCTGGCTTTTTCCCTCTGCTGGGAAGAAAGCCGTTATAATTCCAGGGCGGTAAACCGGGGGAACCGGAATCAGACGGTAGACCGGGGGCTTTTCCAGCTTAACAACGCTTCGTTCCCCGGTTTGGAGGAACAGGATTTTTTCAACCCCAGTATCAACGCATGGTACGGGCTTTCCCACCTGCGCTGGTGCCTGGACACCGCGGGGACCGAAGTGGCGGGCCTTGCTATGTACAACGCCGGGACCGGGCGGGTCCGTTCAGGAGGGACCCCGAAAAACACCCTGGACTATATTTCACGCATACTCAGGCGGCAGCGGAAAATCGAGGAGCTCTTCCTTGCAGAGAATATCGGCGTCCTCGTGGAAGCTGAAAACGGCGGAACTGAAAAAACGGCGGGCATCAGGCTGAGCCTTCTCGCCCCTTTGGGCAGACGGTGATTTCCGCCTCCCCTTCATACCCTTCGTTGCTGATATAAATCCGCCGTTCTCCGGGTTTGTATTCCGCCCTGAGCCTGGGGGCTTCTTCGGGGCTTGCATTTTCACCGCAGGCTCTAATGCTGATCGCCGCGGCGGCCCCGAAATGTTCAGGAGCCGCGTAGATTTCCGTCAAGGCCCCTATGGCCGGATCGGCCCTGAACTTGAAACGGAAAAGGCGCCTTTTGCGATCCCAGCTTACCAAAAGGGGGGTTCCCGCAGTGGCCATGGGGTAGGGCCTGAGCCAGCCCCCAGAGGCACGGGGCTGGCCGCCTGATACTATCGAAAGGTCCTCGCCGTTCCAATGGTCCCCTTCGGAGTTGGTATTGTCCGCAGTGTAGTTCCAGATAGTTGAATGGAGCAGGTTTTCGTCAATCCCGTTGTAGTACCGTGAAAGGGCTTCTTCCTGGAGGCGGTAATCCCCGGTCTTAAAAGCGCGTTTTTTGTTCATATCAAACGGGACGCCGAATTCCCCCAGCATACAGGGAATGTTGCCCATGCGGTCCCTGGTCCAGTCCCTGGCCGCCCGGAGTTTTCCGGCATAGAGGGCGGCCCCTTTCCTGCGGCCCAGAACGAAGGCGCCCGAATCCTCGTCAATCGTAAACCAGGGCCTGAAGGATTTTAAAAACAGCGCAGGGCCGTCGTACTGATGAAAGGCGTTCACCACACCTTCGCCGCCGGTTTTTGACCACGAAGGGGGCCCCCTGGTTTCCCCTTCGATGAAGAAGATGCAAGGTTTGTCCGCTTCCTTCATTTTTTCGATAAAGCGGATGATAAAGGGCTTGAGGAAGTCTTCGGTAAAATGGACCTGCCGTCCCTTGTACCAGGCGAAGTGGTCGTTTTTAAGGATTGCTACTTTCCCTTCGCCATCGCTCCAGACCCCGGCCTGTTTCCATGGGCAGCTAAAGCCTTCCTTAAAGAGGGAGGCCCCCTGGGGGTTCAGGGTTACGCTTCCTGTTTTAAGGGGCTTTTTGAGCCACGGCTTGTAGCAATGCACCCTGACGGCGTGTCCCGAAGCTGCGGCCATGGCCTGGATAGGGCTGGGCATGGGGCCCAGGGGGACAACGTAGTTCCCCAGCCCTTCCAGGTTCCGGCAGCCGATAAAGCCCGGATGAGGCTCGTTCATGGCCCCCCAGCCGGCGATGGCTTTACAATTTTTGAGCCGTCTGTAACAGTGGCGGAAACAGGCGATGTAGCGTTCCTGGAGCCAATCCTGGATACTTTCCCCCTCGATTTGAAGCCCTGGGGCATAGGTGTTCCCGGCGAAAAAAAGGGTAAAGAGCGTGGCCGCGGCATAACGGCTGTAGTTCACAGGCCAGAGCATAGGGCCCTTATACGGAGCCCCCCGGCAGGTTACAGCGGCGCCGGTTTCTTCCAGTTTTTCCAAGTCCATGCCCAGTTTTTCCAGAGTCCACGCAGGCGCGCCGTCGCCTCCGGTCCAGCGGCTCCACACGTCCTGGTGGGGGTCCAGGTAAAACGAAAGGCCCTTCTTTTCTCCTATGATGAAAAGTTTGCGGAGGTACGCCAGGTAAGCTTCGTCGTAGATGCCCGGTCCTTGGTGTTCCAGGCTTTCCCAGGTGAGCACAAAGCGTATGAACGTAAAACCCCAGGAACGAAGTTCTTCAAAGCGATCCTCAGCCTCCTCAAGGGGAAAGGGTCGGCCTATAAAGGAGACTTCCCCTGAGTTTTTCAGGGAACTGGGTCCCTGCCCGGCGGCAGCCGCGGGGCTCGCAGGGAGTTTGGAACTTCCTCCCAGGTTACAGCCCCGGAGCAGCAAAGTCCTTCCTGAATCGTCCGTAATATCAGGACCCTTCACTTGCATGAAAAACTCCTTCTGTCTCTATTGAAAATAGTAATCCACTATATCATACTATAAGAACTATGAAACGTATAATTATCCTTGTCCTGTTGGCTTTTGCCGGGACGGCTCTTTTCGCTCAGTCCGATGAGCTGGCTGTCTGGTCCGAAATGTTTGACAACGCGAAGACCCTGGAAGAGCAGCTTGTCTACGTAAAAACTGTTTCCGATAGTAATCTGTCCGGGGCGGAGGATTTTTACGCCAAGGCCTTGGACCGGCTGGTTCTGGAGTGCCCGAATATCAAGACCCGGTCCGAATGGGATGCGGCGGAATCTATCGCCCGTATTCTCACTGCCCGTCTGGGGGAAGCCAAATACGCCGCCGCTGCGGGGAACCTCTGGAAGACTGAGGAATACTTCCAAAACCCTCTGATAAAGTCCGACGCCCTTATCGCCCTGGGGCAGACCGGAAACAAGGACTACCTTCCCCAGGTGGTCCAGCTTCTCAAGGACTTAAACGCCCAGCCCCAGTCGGACCGGGATATGCGGGAACGTTTTGAACGTATCGCCTATGGGGCTATTATCAGCCTGGAACATTTCCGGGACCCTTCGGGTTATCTGCCGGTTTTCTTCGCTTCTACCGGATGGTATGCCGAACGGATCAAGAACCAGGCTTCCATCTCTCTTCCCAATATTATGGATGATCCCACTGAGCCCCTGCTGGAGGTGCTTGGAAGTCCCGGTTATGTTTACGATATCAAGTACCTGGCCTTAAGGACCAGCGAACACTCCCAGTCCCCTGAGGAAAGCAAGGCCAAGGCGGCTGTTTCCGCACTAACCGAAGGCTGGAAGGCTTCTACCAACGATGTCCATCAGCGGCAGGTGCTTTCCCAAATGCGGAAACTGGCCCTTTCCATGATTCGCCGTTACGGCGCCGCCGATTCGGCGGTATATACCCAGTTGGATAAGTCCTATTCCAATCAGCTTGCGGATATGGATGAAAAACTGGCCGCTATTCAGGCTTTAGCCGCACTGGGTTCCGAAGATTCCGCCCGGCTCCTTGCAGGCTACCTGAGGATTATCCACCAGCGGCGCCAGGCCGGGACCCTTACAGTTAACGATGAGCAGCTTGTCCGGGCAATCATCCCCGCGTTGGGCAATGCCGGGGCTGCAGGCCGTTCCCAGGCCCGTCCGGTCCTCCTCTTGGTACAGCAGTCCCCGGACTGGACCAACTATGTTAAAAACCTCGCTGCCGAAGCGTTGAGGAAAATAGGGAATTAAGGAAAAGCCGGGACTAAGCTCCCGGTCTGGTTCGCGTTTTGTTTCCGGGCGGCTTATTCTGAAAGAACTTTCAGTATTTCGTCCGCAGAACCGGCCTTGAGAATTTCCTGGCGTTTTTCGGCGCTTTTGAAGAGGAGGCTGATTTCCGCCAGAAACTGGAGATGAGGACCGGTTTTTTCCACCGGTGAAAGGGTCATGATAAAAATCCGGCACGGTTCATGATCCAAAGCGTCGAATTCCACAGGGTTATCAGAAACCCCGATGCAGGCTACGAGGTCGTGGATAGTCGGGCTCTTGCCGTGGGGAATGGCGATGCCATGCTTCATACCAGTGGACATCTTCTGCTCCCGGTCCATAATGGCCGTAAAAGCCGCCTGCCGGTTTTCTATTTTATGAGCTGCCGCAAGGATGTCAAGAAGTTCATCGATGATTTCTTCCTTATTGGTTCCCTTGAGGTGAAGGCTGATAGTTTCTTTGGTTAATACTGTCTTTAGGTTCATAAAGACTAGTCTAAATCTCGAATAGCGAAAAGTCAAGATTTCGGATTTAGTATCGTAAGGAGGAATGCTATGAGTGGACAAAACCGCTGGTATAAACAGGGCCGGGCCCTTTTGGATGAAATTGACCGCTCCAGGCCGGGAGAAGGGGAAGCCCATATCTGGTTTATGGGGCAGCACGGCTTTGTGCTCAGCCTGCCAGGCGCGCTTATCTATATCGATGTCATCCTCAACCCTCTTCCGGGCAGGGACGGCAGGGACCTCCGCAGCTATCCCCCTCCTTACGGGCCGGGGGAAGTTACCAGCGCCGATTACGTTTTTTGCACGCATCCCCATTCGGATCACCTCAACCTAAAGACGCTTTTGCCCCTTGCAGAGGCTTGCCGGGAAGCCCGTTTCGTGGTTCCCCGTCCCAGCCGCCCGACTCTGACGGGAGCCGGGATCGCCGAAAACAGGGTCATAAGCGCCGTCCAGGGGGAAGAACTGAGCCTGGGGGCCTTGAAAATCATCCCTGTAGCGGCGATCCATACCTGTTTTATTCAAGATGAGAGCGAAAAGGACGAAAACGGCTGCTGTACCAGCCTGGGTTTCGTCATCAAAGGAGGCGGCCTTTCCATCTATCATCCCGGGGATACCTGGATTACCCCTGGTTTGGCTGCGGACCTGAAAAAACTGGGCCCTCTGGACATTGCCTTCCTTCCCATCAACGGAACCGACTGGGAACGGACCGCAGATAACTGCATCGGCAATATGAACGCCCTGGATGCGGTCAAGTTGGCCATGGCGGTCCCTATAGACCTGGTGATCCCTTCCCATTACGACATGATGCCTGGCAACAGCGAAAACCCGGCCTTGTTCGCCGGTTACATGTACCGCCATTGCCCGCAGAAACGCTTCCACATCTGCGCCTTAGGGGAAGGGTTTATCTACCGGAAATCAACCCCCCGTCTTAAATGCGGGTCAAATTTAGCCTAAAAGTCCGGGGCGTCGAGCTTCCGCATTTCCCGGTTAAAGTTCAGGATGTGTTCTTCCATATCCCCTTCCCGGAAGATAAGGGAAGTCCCGGCTACAAAGATATCCGCCCCGGCTTTCCGCATTTTTACAGCGTTTTCCAGGGTCACGTTGCCGTCTACCTCAATTTCCACATCCTGAAAACCCCGGTCGTC
>JAISZE010000172.1 GCA_031269405.1 Treponema sp.
GCCACTTCCCGTTTGAGTCCGGAAGCGGTTCCGGCGCTTGCCGCTCCTGGGGCCTTAGCGTTTGTCGATTCCATTATTTTCTCCTCGTTTCATTTTGCGCTAACGTTTCTATATAAAGAATCGTTACTATGTATAAGAACATACAATAGAAAAAAAATCCTGTCAAGCAAATTCGTCAAAAAAGCGGTTTTTATAAAAAAAATCCATGAGTAGTGTTTTTATGTCCCGGAAGCTTATATTCAGGTTTTGCTATCCCTGCCGATACTCTATATATGAGACGGATCCCATTTATCTTACTACCATTCATTATAGCGGCTGTTTGCGCCGCTCAGACCCCCGGAGAGGTTCCCTTCAGGCAAGAGGGAATCGCTTCCTGGTACGGAACGGAATTTGACGGCAGGCCTACGGCATCGGGAGAAATCTTTGATTCATCCCAATTTACCGCGGCCCATCCCAGTCTGCCCTTCGGGACGATCCTGAAGGTTACAAATACACAGAATAGCAGACAGGTCCAGGTACGGGTAAACGATCGGGGACCCTTCGTTTCGGCCAGGATCATCGATGTATCCCGTGCGGCGGCCCAGGCCCTGGACATGCTTGCTACAGGTACGGCGCCGGTGGTAGTCGAAGCGGCCCGGGAAACAGCGCCGGTTTCCGCCCCTGAACAGACCCCGCTTCAGGATCCTCCGGTTCCCGGCAGCTCTCCTGCGCCCCAAACGGCCGCTTCGGGTACTAATTCCGCAGCCATTTTGGGTGGCCTGCCCCCGGCGGGAAACGGCAAATTCTACCGCCTCCAGGTTGGGGCCTACTCTATCCCCAGAAACGCTGTGGAAGCCTTTGACAAACTAAAGGCTGCTGGATTGAATCCCGCGTATGAACGGAACCAGGATCTTTACCGGGTGGTTCTTGCGGGACTCAGGTCCGAAGAAATACCGTCAATCGCGGAAAAACTTGGGGCCGCCGGATTCCGGGAAGCCCTGATTCGTGAAGAATGATGCAAGCTTTAGGTTGAAAAAAGGAAGTACAGGGCTGTCCGAAAAGACAGCCCTTTTTTATCCAAAAGCGTTCCAGAACAGGGAAGCGTTCAAAGAGGCGTCTTGTAAGTCCCCCTCTCCTTCCTATACCATACGTGCATGAATAAACGGGCTTTAGGGGCGGATGTACTTTTATTGCTGACCGCCGGTATTTGGGGATTCGGGTTTGTGGCCCAGCGTTCCGGAATGGAATACATAGGGCCATTTGCGTTTAACGGAATACGCTTCCTCCTGGGAAGCCTTTCACTCTTGCCCCTCATTACCTGGAGAAACCGCGAAAAGCCAAAACCCGGAGTTTCAGGAATAAGGAATCCCGTCTTTGCGTCCTTCGCGGCAGGAACCTGCCTCTTTTTCGCCGTCACCCTCCAGCAGTTGGGGATTATGTTTACCACTGCGGGAAATGCCGGGTTCATCACGGGCCTCTACGTTGTGCTTACCCCTATTTTCGGGATTTTCCTGGGAAAGAAAACCGGACCGGCTACCTGGGTAGGAGCGGTCTTTACCCTGACAGGCCTTTACTTCCTCTCGGCCGCAGGCAGCATGGACGCATCGGATCCCCTGGGTTCGCTAAACCCCGGAGACATTATCACTGCTGTAAGCGCCGTGTTCTGGGCCGTCCATGTGCTCATCATCGATCAACTGGTACGGAACACCGACCCTATCGTGCTGTCTTCGGGGCAGTTTGCCTTCTGCGGCGTCTATTCCCTTATAGCAGCTTTCGCGGTAGAGCCTTTCCTGGGCAGCCAGGTGGAAACCCTGGCCAAAGCTCTCCCAGGGGGACTCTTCGGGTGGAAGCCCCTTCCTGGCCTTATCGGAGGCTTTACGTCCGGAACTATCCCGCTGACCTTCATATCCAACGCCCTTATCCCCATTCTGTACGGCGGCCTGGCGTCAGTAGGCATCGCCTATACCCTTCAAGTCGTGGCCCAGCGGGACGCTCCTCCTGCGCACGCCACTATTATACTCTGCCTGGAAGGGTGTTTCGCCGCCCTGGGCGGGGTGCTTCTTCTGCACGAACCCCTGGGAACCTGGACCGTCCTGGGCTTTGTCCTCATGCTCACAGGAATGCTGTCCAGCCAGTGGGAAGTAATTGCCGGCTATCAGAATAAAGCCGTATGAGAGAAACAGTACGCCTCTTCAAGAACGATCTTAACGCCCGTTTCGTGGAGCGGCCAAACCGCTTCCTCATTATCGCCGAAAGCGATGGAAAAAAACTGGCCTGCCATTGCCCCAACCCTGGCCGCATGGCCGAATGCCTCTTCCCCGGAGTGGAACTGATTCTGGAAAAGCGGACCTGGTCCGCAGACGCCAGCAAGCACGGCAAAAACGTTGTCCGCAAAACAGCCTGGATCGCCGCAGCTATACGCTACAAAGGGAACATCGCGCCCCTTTACGCCTTCAGGACCAACATCGTCGTCCGGGAACTCATCCTTAAAAAGATAATTCCGGAGCTGCGGGACGTTTACCCTGAGTTCAGTATGGGCGGCTCGCGGTTTGATTTTTTGTGTATAGACCAGAAGGGAAGGCGGCATCTGGTAGAGGTAAAGGCCTGTTCCCTGGTGGAATACGGGACAGCCATGTTCCCTGACGCCCCTTCCGAACGGGCTCTGCGGCACCTTGAGAAATTGGACCGCCTGAGTCAGGAGGGCTTTATCTGCCACGCCCTGTTTGTCATACTCCACGGGGAACCCAAGGTGTTTATCCCAAACCTCCACACTGACCCCGCTTTCGCCAGCGCCCTCTACCGCTTTGGCAGCGGGAACAGGCCCTCTGTGGCGGTTCACGGGGCGCTTATCCACTGCGGGGATGACGGAGAAGCGGAACTGGTCAGCACTTCGGTAAAGATAGACCTCAGGCACGGGCAGCTTGCGGGCATGAACAGCGGGAATTATCTTGTGCTTCTTGAACTCCCGCTGGGCAGGGAGATTGAAGCAGGCGCTCTGGGGCCCATCTATTTCAAAAAAGGCTGGTACGTTTACTCAGGATCGGCGCGGAAGAACCTTTCGACCCGCCTGGGCCGCCACATGCGGAAGATCAAGAAACGGAAACACTGGCACCTTGATTATATCACCCCCTATGCTGAGAAGATCGAAGGCTTCCCTATCGCAAGCTACCGGAACCTGGAATGCGATCTGGCCGCGTCATTGCAGAAAATCGGCGGGGAAGTAATACCGGGTTTCGGATCATCGGACTGCGGCTGCGGAGGGCACTTTTTCTATTTTCCCGGCCAGCCCTTCCTGGACCCGGCCTTTAGGGACCTGTTTTTTTACTACCGCCATGAGCGGTTCAGTTAAAACCCGCCTGGCAGGCTATTTCCGCTCCAGAGCCTTAAACGCCGCGGTCCCCAGGAACACTGTACCGGCGATAATCACCGTCATGGCTCCTACAGGAGTATCGAAACCCCAGCCCAGCACAAGCCCTGCTGCCGAAAAGAGGCAGGAGAAAACACAACTCCATATCATCATAGCCGTAAGGCTCCTGGCGAAGGAACCCGCGGTTCCGGACGGGAGCGTGAGCATAGCAATTACCATCACGATGCCCACGAAGGTCTGGAGCAGCACGATGGCGGCAGCGGTAACAATCAGAAGAACCAGAAACACCCCCTGGGAAGGCACCCCCCGGGTCCGGGCAAATTCGTCATCAAACGCGGAAGATTCGATCTGAGGGAAAAAACACCAGGAAAGGAAAATGACTATCAGATCCAGCGCCGCCATCAGGATGAGGTCCCTCGTTGAAATGAGCAGGATGTTACCGAACAGGTAGGTCCCGGGATCGGTATAACCAGGGGTTTTGGCCATGAAAAGAACACCCACGCTCATGCCGATGGCCCAGATAGCGTTGATCACCGTGTCCACCCGCTGTTTTGCTTTAAGGGACACAGCGCCGATAATCCCCGCTGCCAGGACCGCGAAGATCATTGCCCCTCCTAAGGGAGAGAAACCGGGAACCAGTCCCGATGCCGAAAAATAGAGGGCCATACCGATGCCCCCCAGTACGGCATGGGAAACCGCTCCCGCGAGACTGGTGATCCGGCGAACCGTAACAAGGGTTCCCAATACCCCGAAGAGCACCGACGACAGAAGGCCGGCAATAAGGGCATTCCGTATAAAAGGGAAATCAGGACTGAAAAGAGCCGCAATAAATCCGTTCACACCGCCCCTCCAGGAGCTTCGTCAAAACAACTGTCTCCGGGAATACTTTCATCATGAAGCACCCTGGAATCCCCGCAGCCGTGAAGGCCCCTGGAAACCTCGATACGGTGCTGGACTATGCCATATCCCCGCCCCCCGCCCTGGGTATCCCCTCCCATACAGAGTACCCGGTCCGTAAGAAACGACACAAATTCCGTATCATGAGTGACAATGAGGATAGTGGTCCCTCCCTTGAGCTTCC
>JAISZE010000175.1 GCA_031269405.1 Treponema sp.
TATCTATAAAGAAGCAAAGACCGGTTACCCCTGCATCAAGCGTTGCGTCATTGAAGGCTGGATCATGAACAAGGATTATTCCCTGGTTCCCGAAGACGCCGTGGTCCTTCATGTGGACACCCGGCCCAAATTCAGCTTTACCGTTAATTATGCCCCCAAGCCCAGGCTCAAGGTGCTCAAGGAAGCCTTCAAGGCCCAGGATTACAATGTCCGGGGCCTCAAGGCCGGAGGCGTGCGCCTTGCCTCTAAAGAGGTAAAAAGCGTGGAAACCAAATAAAGCGCGGTGGATAGGTATATGAGTAAAGAAAGCATGAAGGAAAGTACGGGAGAAAGCCTGGAAAAAAAGATCCTGTTTGATGCCGCGTCGGGGTTTTCGGTTGAGGAACAGCAGGAGATCCTGGACGAGATAAATGCCCTGGCCCAAAAAACCCGGATCGCGGCGCCGGGAGAGACCCTGAAAGCCGCGGCAAAGAAACGGGGGCTCCTCTTTCCGGTCCTGGTGAACATTGCCGCCCTGCTGCTTCTTGCCTCCGGGTTTTTCCTCCTCACGTTTTTTCACAGCCGCGAGGATGCGGACATACGGGAAGGCTCCATTGTACTGGGACTGACGGAGCGGAAACTCATCCAGGAGATACGCCAGGAAACCAGCAGGCTGATAGGGGAAAAGGAAAAGGAGATAAACGACTACCTCGCCAAGCTGGCCGGCGCGGACGCTGAATACCGGGAGCTTGAGGCTTCTGTTGAAAGCCTTACGGAAGAACAGAAGCAGCGGGCCGAATACCTTCTTAGGGTTCAGAATGAATACCGGGGCGCCATCACGGGCCTTCAGGAGGAACGGGCCAAGATCCTGGAAGAGGCCCGGTCCCGGGAAACCGAGCTCCGCAGCCAGGCCGAAGCCAGGGTAAGGGAACTTGCGGCCGAACTGGAACAAAGCGCCTCGGAACTAACCGCGGCCCAGGAAGAACTTGGCCGCCTTGCTTCGGAACAGGAAAGGGCCGCCAGGGCCGAGGGCCAGTTGAGGGGCTACTACCAAAGGGTAAACGAAAGCATCAGGGCCGGGGAACTGGACAACGCGGCCGCCCTCCTTAAGCCAATGAGGGAATTTTTAAACGCCCCCTCTCTCCAGGGCATCCGTTCCCTGGAAAACAGAAAGCAGACCCACCTGGCGGCGATTGATTCCCTGGAGCTTATCAGCGCCGAAGCCCTGCGGGCACGTGAAGCGGCGAATTCTTCCCCCGCCGGCGCTTCAAACGACGACGCTTCAAGCGATAGCGCCTCAAGCGATGATGCTTCAAGCGCCGCCGCTTTGTCCGCCTTAACCGAAGAGGCCGAAGCCCTGCGAAAACAGGTCGGGACCCTGGAAGATACCATCCGGCGGCAGGAGGCGGCTATCGCGGCCTTGAGCGCCCAGGATTCCGAAACAGGGAAGCTGATTGCGGGCTACGAAGAAAAGATAAGCGGCCTGGAGGCCCAGGTTTCGACCCAGCAGCAGACCTTGAGCCAGCGGGACGCTTCCATAAGCGGACTTCAATCCCAGCTTGACGGGCAGAAAGAGCAGATCGTGGAACAGGATCGGCACATCGTGGCCCTCCAGGGCCAGGCCGAGAACCTTTCGAGGACTATCGCAAATAACGAAACGGTCATCGGGGAACTCAGGACTCAGAACGAGACCCTGACCAGTGCCAACGAGGATCTTACCCGGCAGATCGAAAACATACGGGAAAGCGCGCGGCAGCTTTTACAGCAGTAGCGTTACTTGCATGGCGCATAACGCCACTTGGGCGCCTTCCGCCGCAAAGGCTTCGGCTGCCGCCTTTAAAACGCATCATCTGCCTCAAAATATTTAAAGCTCAAATTATACTCCTGTCTTATTCCAGAAAAATTTCCAAGCGCTCCGCGTTCCAGGCGCCTATATTCAGGCGGAACCGGTTTAGATTTCCGGCCCGGTCAAAAATTTCAAGCCTTAATTCCCTGGTTTCACCCGCGGCCATAAAAAAGAAGTTATCGGAGAGATAATGTACGCAGCCATGATCCGCAATCCCCAGGCTCACCGGAAAAGCGGCATGGGGGGAATCATTGGAAAGGGATATTGAAAAACAATGCCGGCGGGATTCGCTGTTGGACGCGGTTTTACGGCAGACGGCGCGGAGAACCGCCTTTTCCGCCGTCCTTAGCTCGTCCTTGAGCCAGGGCCCCTCTCTAAAAACAATATTCTCCTGGGGGGCGGAACGGTACTTCTTGCGGAAAGCGCCGTCATCCATCAGGCTGAGGCACTTTGGCCAGTAAATGCTTTGATTGATAAGCTGTCCGTTACGGTACAGCGCCGAATGGACAAAGAAAAAATGATCCCTGAAATCTTCGGGGACTAAAAAAACCGCCCGGTCAACGGCTGTCAGGAATGTTCCCCCGGATATGGTTTTTGCATAGTCTTTTTTTATCACCTTGTTTAAGGCATGGTCATAAACCTCCAACCGTACCGTAACATCGGGAATATCCTCTCCGCTTTCATTTATCAAATTCAGCGGCAGGGTCATTTCTTCGTGTACGCCCCAGATTAAATGGGGCAAAGAAACCTGAATGACTACGGGAGCATAAGCGTTTTTAACATAGTAAAAAGGTATAATCGGTTCGCCCAAACCGTCAACCAGTTGAATACCGATAGTCGTCCAGGACCGTTTTAATACCCAGAGCAAGATACCGCCTGAAACCGGGTAATTCTCCCGGATACTTTGGATCATGATCTGATAAAATTCCGCCGAAGCCATCTGGGTTGCCTCTGCCATGTCTTCCAGGGACGCGGAAGATATACTGGTAACGGCGGAGGCCCGGGCCAGCATACGGGGGACCCGCTCGGGTACATATTCGGAAAAATGGTTCAACAGTTCAGGATGACTTGTCCTAAAACTTTCCGCCATCATATCATCCATTGGTTTTGCGTATTCTTCCGGGCTGATAAGCTGCTTAAGGCTCTTCGCGTTAGGGAAACTGTGTATGCCGGACTCTCCGACAAAGGGAAGCTGGCTGTAGCAATGGCGGTACCAGGCCGGTTCCATATCGCGGTATATATGCGCGCTCCCCTGATCCGGGGTTGTTCTTTTAAATATCCGGAAGGGGTCCAGATCCCGGATATTCCGCTCGATGACGAACATGGAGGCGGCGTTTCCAAAGGAATAGGGGTTAAACTCGTTCCCGCCGCAGTGGACCGCCAAAGAAGGGTGGTTACGGATACGGTACAAATTTATGCA
>JAISZE010000026.1 GCA_031269405.1 Treponema sp.
CCCTGGATACGGAACTCAAGCGGGTTAGCTTTGTTCCTATAGTTATCCCTGAAGGCTACAAGGGCGTCCCGGCAGAGCTCCTTTCGGGTCTGGAGGAACGGCTCAAAGGCGTAGACCGGGAGCTCGAGGGCATAAGGCTCCGGAAGCGGCAGTTCAGGGATGAGTACGGCTCAAACCTGATATCCCTTATGTGTTCCTACCTTATGGCAGGGATCATGGAACAGCTCAAGGCCAGGCTGGTTTCCACGAAAAACGTCTACCTCCTTACCGGGTGGGTGCCGGCTGACCTTGTGCCTGCTGTGGTTGAGGGGCTTGAAAAGCTTACGGAAGGCAGAATAGCGGTGCGTTCCTTTAATCCCGAAGAAGTGCCTTCTGTGCGGGACGGGAAGGAGAAGGTCCCGGTCTCGCTGGATCACGGGGCTTTTGTCAAAGGTTTCGAAGGGGTGGTTTTTTCCTACGGCGCTCCTTTGTACGGAACCATCGATCCCACCCCTCTGGTAGCGATTTTCTTCACCGTCCTTTTCGGGATTATGTTCGGGGACCTGGGCCAGGGCTTTGTCCTTTTCCTGGCCGGCTTCCTTACCGGCAAGAGGGGCCCCAAATTCCTTTCAGGGTTCAGGAAATTTTCGGTCCCCCTGGTTGCCGTAGGGATCTCCTCGATGATCATGGGGCTCTTAAACGGCGAAGTCTTTACCCATGAGGGCCTTCTTGTGGCACCTACGGAATGGGTGACCGGGCTGCTTACAGGCAAGCCTGTGGAGCGCGTCCTTACCCTCATGCCCTTACCTGAGAAAGGGGGGAGCGTGATCAAACTCTTCTACTTCTTCGGTTTTACCATCGGCGTAGGGGTTATCCTCAACTCCGCAGGGCTTATCGTCAATATTGTAAACCAGTATTCGCTCAGGGAATACGAAAAAGCCTTTTTCGCCAAAACCGGCGCCGCAGGGGCGGCCCTCTTCTGGTACGCCGTCTTCCTGGCCGTGCGCTTCATCGTGTGCATACTGAACCCCGCAGACAGCATGGTCTTCCGTTTTCGGTGGTTCGACATTGTCGGGCTGGCGATCCCTGCGGCGGGTATCTTTTTCGGCCCCGCCCTCTGGCGGCTTGTTTCCGGGAAGCGCCCGGTCTTTGCCGAAGGGGTCATAGTCTTCGCCGTGGAAGGCTTTGTGGAAATCCTGGAAGCCGTGTCCACGTATGTTTCCAACACTGTGAGTTTCCTCCGCGTAGGGGCCTTCGCCCTTTCGCACGCGGTGCTTTCGTATATCGTGTTCCGTTTTTCCGAGGAGGTTTCCGGCGTAGCCGCGGGAACCGCCATTTCCCTTTTTATCATGATCTTCGGGAACGCGGTGATTATAATTCTGGAAGGAATGATCGTAGCCATTCAGGTTGTACGTCTTCAATATTACGAATTTTTCAGTAAATTTTTTACAGAAACCGGTGTGGAATTTTCGCCCTTCAGGTTTCGTAAAGGAGCAAATTCATGAAACGTCTGGTAATCATCCTGGTCTTCCTCTTCGCCGCCGCTTCGGGTTCCCTGGTTTTCGCCCAGGCGGTCCAAGCGGCCCAAGAAGCCCAGGCGGCTGAGGAAATTCCGGCTGAAACCGCCACGCCGGTGTGGAAGTACCTTGCTGCTGCCCTGGCAGTGGGGATCTCCTGTATAGCCGGCGGCATCGCTGTAGGGCAGATCGGATCTGCCGCTATGGGGGCTATGAGCGAAAACCCCGAGCTTTCGGGAAAGGCCCTGCCTTACGCGGGCCTGGCCGAGGGCATCTGCCTCTGGGGCTTTCTGGTAGCCCTCCTCATTCTGGTCCTCTAGGCGCCGCGGGATGGACGGGGTGTGAACGGGGCCGGTAATGGATTATTTCTTTATCGGTGACGCCGAGCTCGTTACCGCTTTCCGGTTTGTGGGAATTAGCGGCGCCCCGGTGCTGGGGCCTGATGATGCCAGGGCGGTGTTCCGCCGCATGACCGAGGGCTTTGACGAGACTGCCGGGATGGTGATACCAGGGATCGAAAAATGCCGGGTCCTCATTGTGACCGAGGAAACAGCCGGCTGGCTGGGGGATCTCCTTATCCAGTGGCAGCTTTCGGATCAGTACCCTCTGATTGTGGAGGTCCCCGGCATGATGGGCCGCCTGCCGGGCCGCAAGACCCTGGTTGACTCCATCAGGGAAGCCATAGGAATACATGTGTAATGGAAGAACTGCGATCCACTGAGGTTCTGGACCGGGAGATCCTGGAGGACGCCCGGAAAAAGGCCTTCAAAATTTTAAAAACCGCTGACGATACTGTCCGGTCCCAGGCCCAGCGCTGGGAGAAGAAAACCCGGAAAGCAGTGGCGGACATACGCGGGATCTACGCCCGGCGCGTGGAGAAGGTGAAGGAAGAGATCCTCGCCAGGCTCCCTCTGGACAAACGGCGGCTCCGTTCGGAAACAGCCGAACATTTCCTCCTTGAAGCTATGGAGAACTTTCTGGCGACCCTTTCGCGGAAGCAGCTTCTTTCGGTTCTGGACCGGGAATTCACGGAACGCCTTGCGGACTGTCCGGGGCTGGAGTCTAAGGCGGTCCTGCTCTATTCAGGGATGACCGGGGAAGAGGCTGGGGGGATCGTCAAAAATAGGGAATGGGAATTACGGCATGATGAAAGCCCCGGGCGCTCAAAGTTTCCGGCCCTGGTGTTGAACGCGCCGTCTGTACGGGTCATTGCGTCGGTGGAAAAAGCGGCTATGGAACTCCTGGAAGACAAGCGGGCCGAACTGGCGGCGTGCCTTCTGAGCCAGGGGGTTTTGAATGATTAAAGGCCGGGTCATACGCATATCCGGGCCTATCATCAGGGCCAGGGGTCTGGGCGGCGCGGGCCTCTTCGATGTGGTGGAAGTAGGGGAGAAGCGGCTCATCGGCGAGATAGTCCGCCTTGAAAGCGGCGAGGCTGTGGTCCAAGTTTACGAGGACGACACGGGCCTTATGATAGGCGCCGAAGCGGCTTCCACAGGGCGGCCCCTTTCGGCGCTCCTCGGGCCCGGCCTTATCGGCACGATTTACGACGGTATACAGCGGCCCCTGGAGGTCCTTTTTAACCAAACCGGCGCCTTTATGGAATCAGGCAGCCGCGGGGAGCCCCTGGACCCGGACAGGAAGTGGCTTTTTGTTCCCGATCCGGTACTGGCGGCGAAACTGGCAGAAGGGGAAAAAGTTCCGGCAAAACCGGGCCTTATCCTGGGGACTGTCAAGGAAACCGAAAGCATCACCTGTAAGATCATGGTCCCGCCGGCGGTCAAAGCCGGGAACATCGTCTTCCTTGCCCCCCAGGGGGAATTGACCGCCCGGGGCGTCGCTGCCGGCACCGATAGCGGGGAGGAGATCTCCCTGGCCCAGTGGTGGCCTGTGCGCATACCCCGGCCTAACGCGGAACGGTTGCCGCCTGAAATGCCTTTGATTACCGGCCAGCGGGTCATCGACGTGTTCTTCCCGCTTTCCAAGGGGGGTACGGCCGCCATACCCGGCGGTTTCGGCACAGGCAAAACCATGACCCAGCACGCTATTGCCAAGTGGTGCGATGCTGATGTTATCATCTACATCGGCTGCGGGGAACGCGGGAACGAGATGACCGATGTGCTTACCGAATTCCCCCATCTCGTTGACCCCAGGAACGGGCGCTCCCTCATGGAGCGGACCATCCTTATTGCCAACACAAGCAACATGCCCGTAGCCGCCCGGGAAGTTTCGATTTACACCGGCGTGACCCTGGCGGAATTCTACCGGGACATGGGCTACCATGTGGCTATTATGGCGGATTCTACCAGCCGTTGGGCCGAGGCCTTGCGGGAGCTTTCCGGGCGTATGGAGGAAATGCCTGCCGAAGAAGGCTTCCCTGCTTACCTGCCTACAAGGCTGGCTGAATTCTACGAACGCGCCGGGCGGGTTAAAACCCTGTCAGGCGGTGAGGGATCGGTTTCCATCATCGGCGCCGTGTCCCCGCCGGGCGGCGATTTCTCCGAGCCTGTAACGCAGCACACCAAGCGTTTTATCCGCTGTTTCTGGGCCCTGGACCGGGACCTGGCCAACGCCCGGCATTACCCGGCTATTTCCTGGATCGACAGCTATTCCGAATACGCCGATGAGGTAAAACCCTGGTGGGAAAAGGTTGACCCCCAGTGGGCCGCGGCGCGCCAGAGCGCCCTGGATCTCCTTAAAAAAGAGCAGCGCCTGGCGGAAATCGTCCGCCTCATCGGCCCCGACGCCTTGCCGGACGATCAGCGGCTGGTGCTCATTACCGCGGAAATTGTCAAGAACGGTTTCCTTCAGCAGAACAGCTTTGACGAAATCGATATGTACTGCGTGCCTGCCAAACAGGTGCGGCTCCTGGAACTCATCATGGAATTTCACGACCGCGCCGCCAGGTGCATCAAACTTGGGGCGCCTCTCTTCAAGATCACTTCCCTGTCTATCAGGGAAGAGCTTTCCCGGCTCAAGAGCGGCGTCAGGAACGACGACGCCCAGGGCCTGGCCGAATTTGAGCGGAACATGCGCCTGGGCCTTGAAGAACTGGAGCGGAGTTACCGCACGAGGGAAATATTATGAAGGGCGTCGAATACCGGGGGCTTATCAGGATAGAAGGGCCTGTGGTCATTACCCGTCGGAGCCGGAACGTGGGCTTCAACGAGGTGGTGGCGGTCTATGATCGGGAAGACGGGCGCCGCCTGGGCCGGGTAGTGGACATGAGCGGGGACTGGACAGCGGTTCAGCTCTTTGGCAGCAACACCGGCCTTTCAGCCGATGACAGCAGGGTGGAATTCCTGGGGAAGCCCATGGAGCTTCGGGTGGGGCCCGGCCTTTTAGGCCGTATCTTCAACGGCCTTGGAGAACCCGCGGACGGTTACGGGGATATTTTTTCCTCAACCTTCATGGACGTGAACGGTCTTCCTATTAACCCCTATGCACGGACGTATCCAAGGGACTTTATCCAGACCGGCATCTCAGCTATTGACGGTATGAACACCCTGATCCGTGGGCAAAAGCTCCCGATTTTTTCCGGCAACGGCCTTCCCCACAACCGCCTGGCAGCCCAAATCGTCAGGCAGGCGAGGATCATTGATGCCGACGGTTTTGCCGGAACCGGGACCGCAGAGGCTGAAGCTAAGTCCTCAGAGCCCTTTGTTGTTGTCTTTTGCGCCATGGGCGTCAAGTATGACGTGGCCCGTTTCTTCCTGGACGATTTTGAACGTACCGGGGTTTTGGCCAACGTGGTGGTTTTCCTTTCCCTGGCCGACGCCCCAAGCCTTGAACGCCTCGTGGCCCCCAGGTGCGCCTTGACGGCAGCGGAATACCTGGCGTACGAAAAAAACATGCACGTCCTGGTGGTGATGACCGACATGACCAACTACTGCGAGGCTTTGAGGGAAGTCTCTTCTATACGCGGCGAGGTTCCCAGCCGCAAAGGCTATCCGGGATACCTCTATTCCGAACTGGCCGGCCTTTACGAACGGGCGGGGAAAATCGAGGGTTCCACCGGATCCATCACCCAGATCCCTATCCTTACGATGCCTAACGACGACATCAGTCATCCTATTCCGGACCTTTCGGGCTATATCACGGAGGGCCAAATCGTCCTGGACCGGGAACTGTCCCAACGGGGCGTCTATCCCCCGGTTGCGGGGCTCCCCAGCCTTTCCCGGCTCATGAAGGACGGCATCGGTCTGGGTATGACCCGGGAAGACCACAAGGACGTGTCCAGCCAGCTTTTTGCGGCTTACTCAAAAGTAAAACAGGTGCGGAACCTGGCTTCGATAATCGGCGAAGAGGAGCTTTCTGACTCCGACAAACAGTACCTCAAATTCGGCGAGAAGTTCGAACAGATCTTCCTTACCCAGGGCGAATTCGAAAACCGCAGTATAAGCCGCACCCTGGACCTGGGCTGGAAAACCCTCACCGAGATCCCCCGTGACGAACTGCTGCGTGTGAAATCAGAATTTATCGGTAAATATTTTGAAGCCACCCAAAGCATGCGCCTGGAGGATGTTGAACGATGAGGAATATAAACCGCTCCTGGGAGGCGGCCTGATGCCCCGGGAACAAATCGCCCCTACTAAGAGCAACCTTATCAGGGTCAAAGAGCGGCTCAACACCGCCCTGGAAGGTTACGATCTCCTTGAACAGAAGCGGGAAATTCTCGTTATGGAACTTATGCAACAGGTGGAGCAGGTAAAGATACTGGAACGGGATTTGGATGCCCGGATTGCCACCGCTTATCCCGCTTTAAAACGCATGCTGGTTATCGTGGGCCGGGAACGGGCGGACAAGCTTTCCCGGAATATCCGTTACCATTTCGAGTTGACCGAAAAAAAGGTCTTCGCCGCGGGGATGAGCCTTCCGGGGCTGGAAATCAAACTGCCTAATGCGGAACTTAAGTATTCTCCTGCGAATTCATTTGCGGAATGTGATGAAACTGTGTTAGAATTCTTTGGGTTACTGAAAATAGTAACCGAATTAGCGGCAGTAAGGACCATTGCCTGGCGGCTGGCCCGGGAAGTCCGTAAGACTCAGCGGCGGGTGAACGCGCTGGAGAAAATGGTGATTCCTACCGCCAGGGAAACAAAGACCTATATCGAATCGGCGCTTGAGGAAAGGGACCGGGACGCCTTTTTCACAAGTAAGCTGCTTAAAAGGAAGGCCGGGAAGGAATGATGAAACCCCTTTTTACCAATATCGTAGTCGCTATTACCGGTTCTGACGCTTCTATTTTAGCCGCGAAATATGCCATAGTAATGGCTAAGATGTATAAATGCCGGTTGTCCGCCATCTATGTAGTGGATACCGCGACTATCAGGCAGCTCACGCTGAGCAAAATTTTTATCCAGGAAGAAAGCCTGGATTACGAGCGGAGCCTTGAGGCTAACGGGGAGCGCTACCTTTCTTTTGTAGAAGAACTGTCCCGGGCCAAAGGCGTCAAGGTGGAACGGGAGATTCGCAGAGGCGCGGTGTATACCGAAATTCTGGCTGCTGCGGATGAACGGAGGGCGGATCTGATTGTCCTTGGCGGATGGGAGAAGGACAGGAGCCCGAGGGATATTATCTCCCATTCCCACCGGGAAATCATGGTGAACGCCAAGTGCACGGTTTTACTGGCCAAGGAGCCCAGTATTGATCAAATTTACAAGCAAAGCTGAGAGCCGGGAAGCCCGGCGGCTGAAGCATGAATAATCTATGAACAGGCAGGGTAAATTATGAGAATTGCAGTTATCAGCGCTCCAGGCAGGCGTAAAGGTATTCCTGAATATGTGAAGTCCCTGGCTAAGGGTATGGAGTCAATGGGGCACAGGGTCGATATCATTGACGCCTGGACCGAAGACGGGTTCCGGCTTCCCGGGTATGAATACATCGCCGTCTGCGCCGAGGCGGTTTCCCTCTGGGGGGGGAAGATGCCCGAGGCGCTCCCCAAGATCCTTGCAGCCGGGAGCGGCCTGGTCGGCAAGAAAAGCGCGGCGTTCCTTAAAAAGACCGGCCCTGTTTTTATCAACAAGGCTCTGTGGAACCTTATGAGGGCAATGGAAAAAGAGGGCATGACCGTTAACTGGAGCGAAATCATCCTCAGCGCCCCGCAGGCCGAAGCCCTGGGGAAACGGATTGGAGCCTAGGGGGGTGTGGAAAACTATTACGCCCTCCTGGGTGTTTCCCAGTCCGCTTCGGCCCAGGATATAAAAAGAGCGTTCCGCGAGAGGGCCAAACGGTTCCACCCGGATATTGCCGGGGAAATTGCCGCAGGGGAAATGCGAAAACTCCTGACTGCTTATAAAGTTCTTTCCGACCAGGACCGGCGTAACGAGTACGACAGGGCGTACAGCCGTTTTTCCAGAAATTATCATTTTGATTACCGCAGTTTTCTCAGGGAGCGGCATGATGATCCTGAAAGCCAGGCGAAGCTGGTGGTTTTTGAGCTGTTCCACCAGGAGGAAGACGCCGCCCTTTCGGTATGGGAAGAACACGGAGGGTTGGATTTCCCTATGGAAAAATACCTGGATCGCGAGGATTGGATGGACTGTACCTATATCCTTGCTGAGGAGCTTGCGGACCGGGAACGTTATTATGAGTCCTTTATGCT
>JAISZE010000051.1 GCA_031269405.1 Treponema sp.
GGGAGGCTTTCAGGATAGAGGGTTCCATACGGGAGGGGGGCTTCCTTGTTCCAGGAGCTTTTATTTCAGCCGGATCTTTTCCCCTTACCGTAAGCGCCGGGTCCCCTCTGCACGAGGCCAGGATCGCCGCCCCGGAGGATCGGCCCTTTCCTGAACCCATTCCTGCGGATCCCGGAATGATCCTGGCATGGCCGCAGGAGGCCTGGCGGGATCCCAGGTTTGAAATTTTCCGCTGGGAAGGTTTTGATTCTATCCTCATTTTTGACATAGCCGATTATGATGTTCAGGACCGTTTCTTTAAGCGCCTCGCCTTTTTTACGGAAAAAAAAGGCTTCCGCGGGCGCCTTGCGGGGGATGAGGAAATCGCCTCCCTTCACGGCTGGAACGCCCACGATTACCGGGCAGCGTCTCTGGCGGATTTTTTCGAAGCCGCCAGGAAAAGCAATTTTCCCCTCAACAGGGAAGAACGGGAACTTAAAGCCATCATGCTTCAAACAGGCATACTGCGGCTGGAAGGCGAAACCATCATAAGCGGAGAAGGGGCTGTCATCTCTGTTTCCCGGCAGTCCGGCAGGAATCTCCGCTCCCGTTTTATGGTCCACGAAAGCTTTCACGGCCTTTTTTTTATTGACAGCGATTTCCGCGAATTCTGCCGGCGCAGGTGGAACGGCCTTCCTGACGCGGCCCGGCGTTTTATCCGTTCTTATTTTGATTTCCAGGCCTACGATATAACGGATACGGAACTGCTGGTAAATGAGTTCATGGCCTATGCGCTTCAGCAGCCTGTATCCCAGGCAGGCAGGTACTTTGGCGAATACCTGCCCGGCCAGATGCTCGACATTTCCGCCTGGCGCAGGGCCGCTCTGCCTGAAACCGAAGAGCTCTCTGCAGAAGGGGCCAGTTCTTGGCCTGAAATAAGCGCCGCCTTTACCATCGAAGCTGAGGCGTTTTCGGCGTATGTCAACAGGCGCTGGGGCCTCGCCGCAGGCAGGGTGAGCACGGTTTCGGTTTTTCGGGATTAAGCCGCCCTGCAGGGCCCTAGATGCTGACGCTGAATTTAGGGCGCCGGGCCTTGAAATCTTCAAAACTGTTGACCCCGGCGTTAAAAAGGCGCTCGGCGTCAAGGGACGTAGGCGGGCCGTGGCCCGGGAGCACCGTATAGTTCCCCGGAAGGGACAGGATCTTGCTCCGCAGGGCGGTCATCTGGTTGGCCAGCCCGTAGGCGCTGGCGGTGCGGCCCACAAGCCCCGCGCTCAGGACATCGCCTGTAAAGAGCAGGCGTCCGATTTTAAAAACCGCCGAATCCGCCGAGTGGCCCGGAACCGAGATAACTTCGACCCTGAAAGAACCGGTATTGAAAATATCCCCGTCCCTGACCAGGAGGGTCCGGTGCTCCCTGATAACCGGGTTTATCCCGTAAATCTCTGTGTTGTAAATCCGCATCAAAGTCTTGAGCCCGTGCACGTGGTTCAGGTGATCATGAGTGATGAGCACGCCCCGCAGGTTGTACTCATTATCTTCGATGTACCTGAGGGTAGTTTCATCCATGTTGCCGGGATCGATAATAAGGACTTCTTTGATCTCCGCTTCGTCGTCGCTGCCAAGAATATAGGAATTGCTGAAACCGAAGGTACAGTAGTGAAAATATAGTTTCAACCCATCTCCTCCATCTCAAAAACCGCCTCTCCTGAATTGGAAGCCTTAAAGGAAACGCCTTCCTGCCTGGCTTTGATGAAATTCGCGCGCTTGAGGTTGCAGTTGTTAAAACCCGTGTCCGAAAGATCGGCTTCGATAAACCGGCTGTTGTACAAATTGGAATTATCAAAGATCGTGCCGGTTATGACGGTTCCCCCGTAGTTGATATGGACCAGTTCGGATCCTTCAAACGTGCAGTTTTTTATTGTAGATCCCGCGAAAGACAGGAACTGGAGATCTGTTTTGGAAAAATCGCAGGAAAGGAGGGAAGAAAAATCGAAGAAGGCCATCCGCATCACTGCGCCGTTAAAAAGACAGGCCGAAAAACTTGCGCCGTTGAAATTGCAGCCGTAAAACTGGCAATGGGAAAAATCGAAGTTTTCAAACACGAGCCCCTGGGCGTTGAGATCCTTGACGACTTTCTGGTTTGTTATATAATTTCCAATCCTGCGGACTTCAGCTTCCGGGTCCGCCAGATGGACGGCGCAGAGGGTTGAACCGCTTACAGCGGGCCTGCCGCAGCCTGCGGCGCAGGATGTTACGGTAAACATAATGCTATTATAGCATATAACGCCCGTATTGAGTAGGCCGGGCTTTTGATAGTAAGATGAAGTATGTGCTGGTACTGCGGATCTCCTGTTAAAGACGCCGAACCCATAGGCCGCTCCCTCTCCTGCCCCGAGTGCGGAAAGGATCTCCGTTCCTGCAGAAACTGCCGCCATTTTCTTGCCGGTTCCCCAAAGGACTGCGCCGAGTCCCAGGCTGAAGTTCCCTCAGACCGGGAAAGGGCCAATTTCTGCGACTGGTTTTCCCTGAATCCGAAATTCCGCAAACCTTCAGGGGAGATGTCCCGGGATTCCGCCGCTTCCGCCAAAGCCGCTTTTGACAATCTCTTTAAATGATTTTTAATGATATGAACACGAGGCCTGTGCTTTTCCTGGATTCCGGCATCGGAAGCCTTCCTTACGGCGTTTTTTTTCATAACGCCAATAGGGACGAAACCTTGATCTGCGTTGCGGACCGGGCCCATTTCCCTTACGGTCCCAAACAGCGGGAAACGCTGATTGAATTGCTTTTTGTTTTGACTGAAAAACTGATAGACCGCTACAACCCTAAGATCCTGGCCCTTGCATGTAATACCGCTTCTGTTTCAGCCCTCGAGGCGTTACGGGAGCGATTCCCGCATCTGCCCATTGTCGGGACAGTACCGGCGGTTAAACCCGCGGTACAGGCCAGCGTGAAGCGCCGCGTAGGGGTGCTGGGAACTGAACGTACCATAGAAGATCCCTGCATCGCCGAACTGGCAGCCCGGTACGGGCCGGACTGCGAAATAATCGGGATTGCCGCACCTTCTCTGGTGGAATTCGCCGAACGCCGGTTCGCCCTGGCGGATCCCGCAGAACGGTTTCTGGCAGTGGAACCCTGGGTGGAAAAGTTCAGGGAAGCTGGCGCCGACGCCCTGGTCCTGGGCTGCACCCACTTTCTCCTCCTTCTGGAGGAATTCAAGACAGCCGCAGGAGGAACCATGGGGGTTTACGATTCCCTTGAAGGCGTGTCCCGGCGGGTGGAATCGTTTCTGGATGCAGAAGGGGGGAGACTCCGTTCCAGGGGCGGGAACAGGACCCCGGTTCTTGCGGTTTCCGGGGACGCGCCTCTGGAACCTTACTGGGCCCTGCTGGCCGCTTTCTCCGGTTTTTCTCTTGGAAGGATATAATGCAGGGAATGGTACTACGGGGTTCCAGGAATGTTTTTACCCTCAGGAGCGGAAGGGAAGAACGGGAATACAGGATCAAGGGAAAGATACTCAAAGGCGTGGAAGGTTATTATAACCCCCTTGCGCCGGGAGACATGGTGGAAACAGACGGGGGCCTCATAACCGGCCTTGTCAAGAGGCGGAACGCCTTTGCCCGGTTCAACCAGAAAGGGCAGGCCCCCCAACTCCTGGCCGCCAATGTGGACCTGATCCTGTGCGTTACCACCCCTCTGTCCCCCCCCTTCCGCCCCCGTTTTTTGGACCGCGTCCTGTTCCAGGCCGCTTACTCAGGCGTTCCGGCTGCGCTGGTCTGCAACAAGTCCGATATTGCGGACGGAGATCTTGATACCGAAGAACGGCTTGAAGACTTCCGGCGCATCGGTTATCCGGTCTTCCGCCTTTCAGCCCTCACCGGCGAAGGGATGGAAGAATTCCGCTCGTTCATAGCCGGGAAAACAACGGTCCTTACAGGCCAGTCAGGCGTAGGGAAGTCAAGCCTGGTCAAGGCCCTTATCCCGGATCTGGAAATCAGGACCGGGAAGGTAAATGAAAAATACGATAGAGGGAACCACACTACCACCCGGTCGGAACTCCTGGATGTTCCTGAGGTTTCAGGCTGCCTGGGCGGCGGGGCCATGATAATCGACACCCCCGGGATCAGGCGTTTCGTCCCTGAGCGGGTCCCTCAGGAGGACGTGATCCTTTATATGAAAGAATTCGCCCCTCTGGCAGGAAAGTGCAGTTTCGGCCTTTCGTGTTCCCATGAGACCGAGCCGGGCTGCAAGATCATGGAAGCCGTTCACGCCGGGGTGATCCACGAGGAGCGGTATGAAAGTTTTCTCCGTATCCGGGATGAAATGGCCGGAGCCGAAAGGTATCCGGATTATGACTAGCGATATATGACCAACAAGAGCTATGTATGAATGAAAAAACCGTAAAACTTCTGGAATTTGACGCAATCCGCGGCAGAGTTGCCGCCTGCGCCTTGAGCGGCGAAGCGGCTTCCCTTATCCTTGCGGATGAGCCGAAAAGGGATGAACAGGAAGTCCTGCATCTCAAGGGCCTGGTATCCGCCGTTCTAGACCGCATCAACATAGGGGACAGCGAAAAACGGGACAGCCTCCCGGACATCGGCGCCCTTCTTCCCCGGCTCGGAGTAGAAGGCTCGGTGCTGGAAACCGACGAGGCTTATGCCCTGGGCCTTTTCATCGAACGCGGGGAGGAACTGAGAAAATGGCTTTCAAAGGGAGAAAACAGAATAGCGGAAGCCGAGGCCCTGCCTTACTGCCAGGATCTGGCAGCCGGGATTTTCCGGGTTCTGGACAGGGACGGGAATCTCAGGGACCTGCCGGAGTTCCGGGAGATACGGCGGCGCATACAAACCCTTACAAAGGAACTGGAAAACACCGGGACGCGGTATGCGGCTAACGATGAAACTCGGCGCATGCTCCAGTCCGGCGTTCCGTCCCAGCGCGATGGACGCATGGTTCTGGCGGTCAAAGCCAATTTCCGGGGCCGCATCAGAGGCATAGTCCACGAAGTTTCCGCCACAGGGCAGACGGTTTTTATCGAGCCCGAAGAGGTGGTGGAAAAGAACAACGAGCTCCTTATCGAGAACCGGCGCCTTAGCGCGGAGATCCGGCGGGTTTTCAGGGAACTGACCGGGCGGATCGCTCCGCACCGGGAAACCCTTGCGGCTTTCCATACCGGGGTGGTGTACCTTGAAACCCTCAGGGCACGGGCCCGCTACGGCTTCGAGACTAAAGGCTGCTTCGCAAGGGAGGATCCGGAAGGGGCGCTGGTCCTGAAAAAAGCCCGGCATCCCCTGCTGGGGTTTGGCGCGATACCTCTGGATTTCGCCATGGACGGCCCTACCCGCACGGTCATCATCACAGGCCCCAACACCGGGGGCAAAACCGTGGCCCTGAAAACCGCCGGCCTTTTGGCCATGATGAACCAGTTCGGCCTCCCCCTTCCTGCCGGGGAAGGCACCTGCCTCCCGGTTTTCGACGGGATCTACGCCGACATAGGGGACGAGCAGTCCATAAGCCAGTCCCTCTCTACCTTCTCGTCCCACATGACCACTATCGCGGACATCGCCAACCGGGCCGGGGAGAGATCCCTGGTGCTCCTGGACGAACTGGGCTCAGGCACGGATCCCGGAGAAGGGAGCGCCATCGCTATGGCCATTCTGGATCATCTTATTGAAAGGAAAACCCGCCTCATCATCACCACCCATCACGGGGTTCTCAAGAATTACGGCTATACCCGCAAAGGCGCGGAGAACGCATCTATGGAATTTGACAGCCGGACCCTGTCCCCTACGTTCCGCATCGTCATGGGCATACCCGGGGAAAGCCGGGCTGTGGATATTGCCGCCAGGAACGGCCTCCCAGGGGATATTATCGCCAGGGCCCGTGCCTACCTTGCAGGGGAGCAGGCCGATGTAAGCGCCCTGATTACGGGCCTCAAGGAAAAGCGCCAGGAACTTGAATCCGCCGCTGAAGCGGGCAGGGCCGAAACCCTCCGGCTTATGGAAGAGCGCCGGATGACGGATCTCAGGGAACTCAGGCTCAAGCAAAAGGAGCTGCACCTTAAAACAGAAGGCGCCGGAAGCCTCCGCCGGCTCCTTGAGGAAAGCAGGAAGCAGCTTGAAAACCTGGTCAGGGAGATCAAGGAAGGGGAGCTTACGAGGGAAAAAACCCTGAAGGTCAAGGAATTCCTTTCTGATTTGGAACATTCGGTACAAGCGGAAAACGCCGCTCTGGAACGGGAAGAAGCAAGCCTCGCCGAAGAGTGCCGCGGCATAGAGTCCGCTTCAGACAGCCCCGGAAGCGGAGCGGCGCAGGGGAAGGGGCCGCTTGTCCTGGAAGCCGGAACGGAAGTTCTCGCCGGTGAATCAAGGCGCCGGGGCCGCGTGCTACGATCCGGCAAAAAAGGCTCCTGGATAGTGGAAATCGGATCCCTCAAAATGAGCTTCCCTGAAAAGGATCTTATCCCCGTATACCCGGCCAGGGAGGAAAGGAGACCCCTCATCGCCCAGGCGGATCTTGCCCCTTCGGCCCCGGTTCAACTGGAACTGAACCTCCGGGGAATGAGGTTCGAGGAGGCTCTGGAGGCCCTGCGGCAGCAGATTGACGCCGCTGTCCTTTCGGGGATCCGCGAATTCGCCGTAGTTCACGGCAAAGGCGACGGCATACTCCAAAAAGGGGTCCACGACTACCTTGGGAACGAAAAAGCCGTAGCGGACTATTACTTTTCCCGCCCCGAGCTTGGGGGCTTTGGCCGGACCGAAGTGGTTCTGAAGTAAAAGCAGCCTGGAAAGCAATGGCAACAAGCTAAGGGTTTCAGACAGGGCAACGTCCTTTACATTTCAAAGGCTGGAATCTGCCAAAATAGTGAAGATTTTTAACCGCGAAGGCAAACAAGGCGAATAAGGATACATGAAGCGGTACTTCTTTCCTTCCTTTTGCGCCTTCTTCTTTTTTTCAGCCAAATTGTATACTTTTTTATACGTTTTTGATTAGATTTATGCCAGGTTCAAAGGAAAATTCATTATCTTTTTTCTTAACTTGCTGATTTTGAAAGAATTTTCATAAAATTTGAAG
>JAISZE010000056.1 GCA_031269405.1 Treponema sp.
AATAGAGATTATGCCCTGAAAGGCCCTGTAATTGGAGTCTGTCCCTAATGTAGACACAGTATGGACAGCAGGCTACATTGAGATTAGCAAATACAATCTACAGGAGGAGAATATGAACGATATACCCCGGGGGGAGCATCCGCGCCCCCAAATGGTACGGAAGGCCTGGGAAAATCTTAACGGGCCGTGGGAATTTGAGTTTGACACAGGAAAGAGCGGTTTCAGCCGGAAGCTCCAGGAAGGCGGCGTGTTTTCCAAGCAAATCATCGTGCCCTTCTGTCCCGAGTCGGCGCTGTCGGGTATCGCCTGCAAGGATTTTATGAACGCCGTATGGTACAGGCGCAGCTTCACCCTGAAGGATAGCCAGCTTGGGGGCCGGGTGCTGCTTCACTTTGGCGCAGTAGATTACAAGGCGAGCGTTTTTGTGAACGCCGCTGCCGCAGGCGGCCACTCGGGGGGGTATTCGCCCTTTACCCTGGACATTACTTCCCTGGTGAAGGCGGGCGCCAATACCCTTACGGTCTGCGCCGAGGACGAGGTCCGTTCGGGCAGGCAGCCGGGGGGCAAGCAATCGGTGGATTTTTACTCTTATGGATGCCTGTATACCCGCACCACCGGTATATGGCAGACGGTGTGGCTTGAATTCGTTCCGAAAAACTATATCAAAAGCTATTCGATTACACCGGTTCCCGAGAACGGACAGGCTCTGCTGAGGGTTAAAACATCGGAACAATGCCACGGCCTTTTAGCGGAGGCGGCGGTTTCCTTTAAGGGCGATAGTATCTGTACGGTAAAGGCAACGGTTTCGGGGAGCGCGGCGTATTTTACCCTGCCCATACCGGAACCGGTACTCTGGGATGTCGGCAAGCCCAATCTCTACGATCTCCGTATCAGTATGGGTGAGGATTCGGTAGAAGGCTACTTCGGCATGCGCTCGGTGGCCCTGTCGGATAACGCCATGCTCATAAACGGCCGGCCCGTGTTCCAGCGGCTGGTGCTGGATCAGGGGTTCTATCCCGATGGAATCTACACGGCCTCTACCGACGAGGCCCTGAAACGGGACATTGAGCTTTCCCTGGCAGCGGGCTTTAACGGCGCCCGGCTTCATCAAAAGGTCTTTGAGGAACGGTTCCTGTACTGGGCCGATCATCTGGGCTATATCGTCTGGGGTGAGCAGGCAAGCTGGGGCCTGGCTATTGACAACGACGAGGGGCTTCAGCATTTTGCGCCGGAGTGGCTTGAGGTTGTGGAACGGGACATAAACCATCCGGCCATTGTGGGCTGGTGCCCCTTCAACGAAACTCACAAGAACCAAAATGACCTGCTGCTCCGCGCTGTGTATGATATGACCAAAGCGGTAGATCCTTCAAGGCCGGTGATAGATACGTCGGGCTATGTCCACGTGATAACCGATATATTCGACATCCACGATTACGAACAGGACCCGGCGGTTTTCGCCAAACATTACGAGGGCATGGAAGGGGAGGCCGTTTACAATCCCCACGATATTAACGGCAGCTTTGATAAACATATCCCCTACTTTGTCAGCGAATACGGCGGGACCTGGTGGAACGCCGAAGAAGCGGCTGGAACCGCCGCTGGCGGCTGGGGCTACGGGAACCGCTGCAAAACGGTGGAAGAGGTTTACGCCAGGCTTGAGGGGCTTACCAAAGCCTTGCTGCAAAACAAGCGGATCTGCGCGTTCTGTTATACCCAGCTTACGGATGTGGAACAGGAACAGAACGGCATCTACAAGTACGACAGAACCCCTAAATTTGACGCGGCCAAACTCAAGGCGATATTCGGGGGCAGGGCGGCCATTGAGGACTAGCATAGATCAATCAAAACTGATATAATTTCAAATAACATAATGACTTAAAGGTCAGTTTTGACTTGGGAGGGGAAAAACTGAGCATTCGGAACAGTGTTTTTGCGGCGGTAGTATCCATCGCCGCTGGTTTCACGGTTATCATATCTCCGCCGGCAGCCTGGGGCCAGGAACAAAGCGGGGAAATAACGTCTCAAAGCCCTGCTGAAGCCCAGGGAGCGCGGCTTTTGGCAGAAGAATCCATCGTGCTGGGAGAAAACGCCTCTGCCGCCCCGGCGGGAGGGGGGGGGTCGGTGTGGATAGTTTTCCGCATGGTGCTGGTCCTGGCTCTGGCGGCTCTGGCTATCTACGGGGTGGTCTTTTTTATCAAACGCCTTGCCCGGCCTCCTAAGGTCCGGGACCTGCACTTGAAAGTGCTGGCCAGCGCCCCTCTGGGAAACGGGACCTTTGCCGCTGTCGTCTCCGTTGGGTCTAAAGCCTGGCTCGTAGGCGGCGGCGACGCCGGGGTTTCCCTTATCGCTGAAATAGACGAGCAGGAAGCCCTGGAATCCATGCTTGTTGATGAGGCCAAAAAAAACGCCGAACCGCGGAGGGGCATCCCCGGTTTCCGTTCGCTCCTGGAGAAACTCGGCGGATCGCCTGCCAGGGGAGGGCAGGGCAATGCCCATGTTGAAGCCCTGCGGAAGCAGCGGGAAAGGCTCAAGGGGCTGTAGATGATGAAAAGCCGCGTGTTCCTTGCAGGAGCCCTGTTTCTCTTCCTGTTCCCGGCGCTTCCCCGGCTTTCCGCCCAGACCCTGCCGTTTCCAGATATGTCCGTTCCCGGGACCATGGCGGTTCCGGATCCGCCTGAAAATACAGGGGTCCCTTTTATCGATCTTACTATCAGGAACCCCGAGTCCGGCCAGGAAGTAGCCTTCTCCCTCCAACTTCTCCTGCTCCTTACGGTTCTTTCCCTGGCGCCGAGCATCATCATCCTGATGACCAGCTTCCTCAGGATTTCCATTGTTTTGGATTTTATCAAACGGGCCCTTTCCCTTCAACAAGTTCCTCCCAACCAGGTGCTGCTGGGAATCTCGCTTTTTATGACAATTTTTATTATGTGGCCTACCTTTCAGACCATTTATGAGAATGCCTTCCAGCCCCTGGCCGCAGGGGAGATCAACGTGCAGACTGCCTACAGGGAAACCGAAGCGCCTTTAAGGATCTTCATGTACAGCCAGATGCGGAACAACCCGGAGAATATCAGGCTCTTTATGGCCATGCGGGGCCTGGACCGGCCCAACACCCTGGCCGACGTGCCTACGTATGTGCTCATTCCGGCGTTCATCCTGAACGAACTGACTATAGCCTTCAAGATAGGGATTGTGCTTTTTATACCTTTTATTGTCATCGATATGGTAGTGGCCAGCGCCCTTATGTCCATGGGGATGATCATGCTGCCTCCGGTGATGATCTCCATGCCTTTTAAGCTCATCCTCTTCATCCTTGTGGACGGCTGGGGGCTTTTGACGGATCAACTGGTCCGTTCATTCTTGTAAGGAGCGTGCTGTGAGTATTGGTGAAGTAACGGCCCTCCTCCGGGGGGGGATTCTTGAAGTGCTTTTGCTGGCGTCCCCGCTGCTGTTTTCCGCCCTTATCGTGGGCCTTGTGGTTGCCATATTCCAGGCGACGACTTCGATACAGGAGCAGACCCTGACCTTTGTCCCTAAGGTTCTCGCTATACTCCTGGTGCTGGCATTCTTGGGAGGCTGGATGTTCAGTTCCCTGCGGGACTATACGGTGCAGCTTTTCCAGATGATACCGGAGATGCGCTGATGATAGAAGACAGGATCATAAACGAAATTTTGGCCGCCGCGCCGGCTTTCCTTCTGATCGCTGTCAGGGCCCTGGCAATGATCGAAACCGCTCCGCTTCTGTCTTCCGATTCCATACCCCAGGTAGCTAAAATCTCCCTCGCAGGTTTTGCGGCTTACGCTGCCTTTCCGTCCGCCCTGGTCCGGGACTGGGTTCTGGCGCCTTTCGGCCTCAGTTTCATTTTCCTCCTCATAGGCGAGGCTATCATCGGAATTATCACCGGTTTTTTTCTGACCATTATTTTTTCCGCTTTTTCCACAGCAGGGCAGTTCTTCTCCCTTCAGATGGGCTTCGGCGCATCCGAGACTTTTGATCCCCTGTCCCAGATTGAAAACCCCCTTTTGGGCCAGTACCTCAACTTGGTGGCTATGCTCGTGTTTGTTACGGTTAACGGCTTCAGGGAACTGTTCCTGGGCGGGTTCTGGCGGTCCCTCCAATCCATCAACGCTATGAGCCTTGTAACCGGCAGGGAAAACATCGTCGCCATGCTGCTAGCGGGGCTTTCCAGGCTTTTTCTGGACGCTATCGTCATTTCCATGCCTATACTGGGGACGCTCTTTCTTACGTCTCTCGCGACGGGCCTTATTTCCAAGGCAGCGCCTCAGATCAACATCCTTTCGGAAGGTTTCCCTATTTCCATTACCGTGGCTTTTATCCTGATTTTCGCCACACTGCCTTTTATGACCGAAGCGTTCAGCCGGGTTATTGACGCGGGGTTTGACACCATCCAGACCCTTTACGTCCGCATAGGGCAGCAGATTACCGAAGGAGGCGGCGTATGACTTTTATGGACCTCCAGTGGTTCGCCGCTGAGGATGAAGGGCGTACCCAGGAACCTACTGAGGCTACCTACCGCAGGGCAAGGGAGGAGGGCCGCGTCGCCAAGAGCCAGGAACTTATCGGCGCCCTGGGGCTGCTCCTGCCGGCTATTACTATCTTTTTTCTCGCCCCGGGGATGCTCAGAACCTGCGTTGAAATGATCTGTTTTTTCTTTACCAGAGTTAACGAGATGGATCCTGTGAACGGCCGGTTTGTGGCAGGGGTATTTTTCAGTTACTTGGCGCGGCTGGTCCTGCCCATACTGGCAGTGGCGGTAGTTGCGGCGCTGTTCTCCAATCTGATACAGACAGGGTTCCTGTTTACTACCAAGCCTCTGGTTCCTGACTTTTCCCGCGTGCTCCCCCGGTTTGGCCGCTATTTTCAGCGTACCCTTTTTTCCCTTGAAGGGCTGGTCAATCTCGCCAAGTCTGTCGCCAAAATGGCCATTATCGGCATGGTGGCTTATTTCCTTATCCGTTCGCGGATAAAGGACCTGGCCAACCTCCAGACCGCGGGGCTCTGGAACGGGATCAGCCTGGTTTCTTCCCTGGCGGCCAGGATGCTCATCATTTCGGCTCTGCTCTTGCTGCTTATATCCATCCCGGATTACCTGTTCCAGCGCTGGCAGTTCAGGGAATCCCTCAAGATGACCAGGGAACAGGCCAAAGAAGAGCTGAAACAGGACGAAGGGGACCCGCAGATACGGGCAAGGCTGAGGGCCCGCTACCGGGAACTCCTGACCAGGGACATGCTGGCCAAAGTGCCCCAGGCGGATGTGGTGATTACCAACCCGGTCCATTACTCCGTGGCTCTGCTATACCGCCGGGAGGAGATGGAAGCGCCTATGGTGATTGCCAAAGGCGAGGACGAACTGGCGATGAGGATCCGGGACGTGGCCAGGGCTAACGATGTCCCTGTTGTCCCCCATCCCCCTCTTACCAGGGCTATCTACAACGAGACCGAAGTAGGGGAGATGATTCCTGTACGGTACTACCGCGTAGTGGCTATCCTTTTAAAGAAATTTTTTGAAGTGGATAAAAGCCGCCGGCAGCCGGAACGGATGGAGGCGTGATCATTATGGAGGAACTAAACTGATATGGCCGATGTTGTAAGACCCAATGCTAATCCGGCGGGAGCCGGAACCCTCAGGAGAAGCCTGAACACCAGGGATATGTATATACCCCTGGGGGTGATCCTGGTGGTGATCATGTTCATCATCCCTCTTCCTACGGTGATTCTGGACGCCCTTATGGCTATGAACCTGACGTTGTCCCTGATCATCCTCCTCAAGGTGCTCTACGACAAGAAGCCCACGGACTTTACCCTCTTCCCTGTGGCGCTCATGGTGGTGACTGTTTTCAGCCTTGCGCTGAATGTTTCCTCTACCAGGCTCATCCTGACCCAGGGGGCCGGTTTTGACGGGAAGATGGTAAAAGCCTTCTCCACCTTCGTGACCGGTTCCGGGGATACCAAGGGCCTGGTAACGGGCTTCGTGATTTTCATCGTTATCATCGCTGTCCAGGCGGTGGTCATTACCAAGGGCGCTACCCGTATCTCGGAAGTTGCCGCCAGGTTCACCCTGGACAGCCTGCCGGGCAAGCAGATGGCTATCGACGCGGAGTACAACTCAGGGGCCATTGACCAGAAGGAATCCCTGCTCAGGAAAGAACTGCTCCAGCGTGAATCGGATTTTTACGGGTCTATGGACGGGGCCAGCAAATTCATTTCCGGGAATGTGAAGGTAGGGATACTCATCACTGTCGTCAATATTCTGGGAGGGATCATCATCGGATCCACCCTGAACGGGGAGCCAATCGCCGCGGCTCTGGGGACCTACGTGTCTTTTTCCATCGGCGACGGCCTTATCTCCCAGTTTCCTTCGCTCCTTATTTCCACCGCTATGGGTATTGTAGTGGCCAGGGCGGCTGCTACCGGGGAGCTTACCGAACAGGTGAGTCGGCAGTTTTCCCAGAACTCCAAGATCTACTGGATCTCCGCCGCGGTCCTCTTCGGCCTGGGGCTCCTGCCTATATTCCCTAAGTTCGTGCTTTTCCCCTTGTCGGGCCTTATCGGTTTTTACGCCTACAGGCTGGGGAACCTTAAAAAGAAGAAAGCCGATTTTGATGAGATGATGGCCAGGACCGGGGAGGCTAAAAAACCCAAAGAGGAAACCGCCGAAACCTCCCACATGGAACCCCTGGACCCCCTTTCCCTGGAACTTGGCTTCGGACTTATACCCCTGGTGGACAAGGACAAGGGGGCGGAACTCCTGGAGCGCATGCAGGGGGTAAGGCGTCAGACCGCCCTGGACCTGGGCATCGTGATCCCCAAGATCCGCATTGTGGACAACATGCTCCTGGGTTCGGCGGAGTACTGTTTCAAGATCCGGGGAGTGGACGTAGGGCGGGGCTCCATACGTATGGGCTATTACCTCTGCATCAATCCCGGAACGGTCAAGGAAGAGCTTGCAGGGGAAAAGACCAGGGATCCCGCCTTCGGGCTTCCTGCGCTCTGGATTGCTGAAGACAAACGGGACGAGGCGGAACGGGCGGGGTACACTGTGGTGGATCCCCCTTCGATTATTGCCACCCATCTTACGGAGATCATCAAGCGCCATGCCGCGGAACTTCTGGACCGCCAGGCCACGAAGGCCGTACTGGACGGCCTGCGGAAGGATTATTCCGCTGTGGTAGATGAAGCGGTGTCGCCCCTTAACCAGCGGGATGGCCACGGCCTTGTGCTGGGGGATGTGCAGAAGGTGCTCCAGGGCCTTCTCAGGGAGCAGGTTTCTATCAGGAACATGGTTTCCGTTCTGGAGGCTATAGCGGATTTTGCCCACCTTACCGCGGATCCCCGGTTCCTCACCGAAAAGGCCCGGCAGGCCCTTGGGAGCCAGATATGCCTCCAGTACGCAGACGACGAGCGGAAGCTCCATGTCCTTACCCTGGATCCCGGTTTGGAACAGAAAATCATCGACAGCAAGGCCCAGAACAGCTCGGGTGAAGTTTTTTCCGCCCTGGAACCGGGCTTGCACAAGGCCTGGATAGACGCCCTGCGCCGTTCCGTAGAGGCTGTGCGCAAACAGGGCTATATGCCGGTGATACTCTGTTCCGAATCCGCCCGGTATCTGGTTAAGACCGCCCTGGACCGGGAACTGCCTGAAGTGGCGGTTCTGTCGGTGCCCGAGATTGTCCAGGATTTTACGGTAGAATCCATCGGGGTAATAAGGCTGGAATGACGGGAAGCAAAGGGGTGAATTATGCAGCAGTATTTTGTTGAACAAGCTGAAACATACGATGAGGCTTGCAGAAAGGTGCGGGAAAAGTACGGGGACCGGGCGACTATCGTGCTGCGCAAAACCGTACTCCTTAGGACCGGGCCGTTCGGGCTTTTTCCGCGTGAAGGCGTGGAGGTTTCAGGGCCAATCCCGCAGGCGTCACAGGATGCGCCCCGGAAAACGGAGGCCCGGGAGCCGGGGAAAGAGCATCTGGATTTTCAGGAAGAAAAACGGAAAGTCCTGGCTGCGGCCAACAGGGGGGACCCGCTCCTCCAGCAGGTGCTAAGCGAAGTAAGGACCATAAAAGAGCGGATGGAACACCCGGGCGCCGCTGCGGATGAGCATCCCAGCTTGAGGCAGATTGATGAAAACCTTTTGATCAACGACTTTCCGCCTTCGTACCGGGTGGGAATACTGGAGCGCATGAAAAGAGAATTTTCCCTTGAAACTCTGGATAATTACGATGAAGTCCAGGATAAGGTGCTGGAATGGATTGGCGAAAGCATTTCGATTTACCGGGAAGAGCAGTTTCACCGCTTGCCGAGGATCATGGCTCTGGTCGGCCCCACAGGCGTAGGGAAAACTACCACTATCGCCAAGCTGGCGGCAAATTTCGGAATCGACAGCCACGGCAGGCGCGTCAGGCAGATCGTCCTTATTACCATAGACGCCTTCAGAATAGGCGCGAAACAGCAGCTTGAGTCTTACGGTAAGATCCTGGAGTTTCCCTGTTTCGCTGTCGAAGATTACGAGGAACTTAAAAAAACCATAGCCATGAATTCCGATGGGACCGATATTATTCTTATCGACACCATCGGCAAAAGCCCCAGGGACATGGTCAAGTTGGGGGAAATGAAACAGCTCCTGGACGCCTGCGGATCTTTCGCCGAGGTCCACCTGGCCCTTTCGGCGGCTACCAAATCCAGCGATATAAAAGAGATCCTGCAGCAGTTTGAACCTTTTAACTACCGTTCGGTAATTATTACCAAGCTGGACGAGACTATCAGGGCAGGAAACGTGATCGGCGCTCTTGCGGAAAAAGAAAAGCCTATGTCGTATATTACTAACGGACAAAAGGTTCCTACAGATATACGGAAAGCTTCGGCGGTTCAGCTTCTTATCAACCTGGAAGGTTTCCGGGTGAACCGGGTAAAGCTGGAAGAAAAATTTCCCGGCAAAGAGCCGGAACAAATGGGGCTATGGAGATAAACGATGGAAGATCAGGCGGAAAAACTGCGGGAAATTATGAGACAGAAGTCCGGGGTTCAGGCTGCGGATAATCCGTCCGAAAAGGGGAGGGGCGCTGTTGAAGCCCCCAAGGCCGGCGCTTTCGCAGCCAGGTCCCGGGAAGGCTCCAGGCATGAAGGGGGCAAAGCTCGGATTGTTACCGTAACCAGCGGCAAAGGCGGGGTAGGGAAGACCAATGTGGCGGTGAATATGGCCCTGGCCTATGCCCGGGAGGGCAAAAAAGTGGTAGTCATGGACGCCGACCTGGGGCTCGCAAATGTGAACATCATGCTCAATATGATCCCCAAGTACAACCTGTACCATGTGATCCGGAAACAGAAAACCATGAAAGACATCCTGGTGGACACCGACTACGGCATCTCTATCGTAGCCGGGGCTTCGGGCTTTTCCGAAATTGCCAATCTCACCGAAGAGGAGCGGCAGAATTTTATCGACGAGCTTGAAACCCTTACCAATGCGGACATTATCATCATAGATACCGGCGCCGGGGTTTCTCCTAATGTCCTGGATTTTATCGCCCCTGCGGATGATGTAGTGATCATCACCACCCCTGAGCCGACGGCCATTACCGACGCTTACGGCATTATCAAGAGCGTAGCCGCGAAATACGACAACCTCAATATGGGGCTCAAACTGGTGGTGAACCGGGTCAGAGGCGCGGCGGAAGCGAAAAAGGTGGCGGATCGCATGACTACTATCGTAGGGCAGTTTCTCAACCTCAAGGTGGATTACCTGGGTTTTATTTACGATGATCCTGTGGTGTCCCAGGCGGTGCTGCGGCAGCGGCCTTTCATGGTGATAGATCCCCGCTGCAAGGCTTCCCTCTGTGTGCAGCATATCGTCCAGCGTCTTGAAAAGACCGAATCCCGGGAATCAGGCGGGTTTTCGTCTATGCTCAAACGGCTTTTCGGCAAATCCTAAAGGCCGTAAGGAGGGTAAGCAAGGATGTTTGATGTAAGGATCAGCGGGATTATCGCAGGAGCCGCTTTTGTACTCTCGCTCCTGGTGGGTCTTATCAGCCGTGCCGCCTTGCCTGTTTTGTTTGTCAGGGCTTTCATTTTTGCGGTTTTGTTTTTCGTCCTCTCGGGCCTCATTTTCAGCCTGGTAAGCCGTTTCCTGCCTGAACTGCTGGAGGGGGGAAAAGACGGCTTCGCGCCCAACCCCAGGGGTTCGAAGGTAAATATTGTCGAAGACGATATTCCGGAACCTGTCCCAGCGGTGCCTGGAATGGTTTTTGCCCGGCCTGAGGATTCGGAAGAAGACCTGGGAAATATTTCGGATCTGGCAGCCCAAAACCCCGTCCGGCCCAGGCAGGACGGCAAGGAACCTGATATTCCGGGTCTGGATCAAGAAAGCCAATCCGATTATACTGAAAAAGGGCAGATGGAAGCTTCATCTGGAAGCCGCGATGCCCCTGGTTCTTCCGGGGAAGGGGGACCTATGGATATACTTCCGGATCTGGACAGCCTGGCGGGCGCTTTTTTGTCTTCCCCAGGCGGCAATGAGGAGGCGGCGGAATATTCCGCTGCTGATCCGGTAAAAAAGCAATCCCTGTACGGTAAGGGGCAAAAAATGGAAGGGGATTTTAACCCCAAAGATCTGGCTGCCGGCATACGGACTATACTGAACAAAGAGGATTAGGCTATGGGGAAGGTCTCCGGGAATAACGGCGATGGTTATTCCATGGAACAGAAAGCAGAAGATGAACTCTGGCAGCAGTACCGCAGGACCCGGGACCTGAAAATCCGGGAAACCTTTATCAAGCAGTACGCCCCGCTGGTCAAATATGTGGCCGGGAAAGTCGCTGTCGGCATGCCTTCTAATGTGGAATTTGACGACCTGGTAGGTTTCGGAGTTTTCGGGCTGCTGGATGCTATCGACAAATTCGATCCCGATAAAAACGTAAAATTCAAAACCTACGCGGTTACCCGTATCAGGGGCGCCATTTTCGACGAGCTCCGTTCCATAGACTGGGTTCCCAGGTCCGTCAGGCAGAAAACCCGGGAAGTGGAAGACGCCATCGGGACCCTTGAAGCGCGGCTGGGCCGGTCCGCATCGGATCAGGAAATAGCCGGCGCTCTGGGAATGGGCGAGGATGAATACCTCAAAACTATGGTGAAGATTTCAGGGGCTTCTATTATATCCATCCACGAAGTCTGGTATTCCGGGGACGAGAATGACAAGGTGTCCATAGCGGACAGCATCGAATCCCCTGTGAGCCTCAATCCCGAGGTCATGGCCGAACGGGACGAGATACGGCGGGTTATTGTCGAAGCTATCAGCGAACTTCCTGATAATGAAAAGAAGATACTGGTCCTCTACTATTTTGAGGATCTTACGCTTAAGGAAATCGGGCAGGTCCTGGGCGTTACCGAATCCCGGGTGTCCCAGCTCCATACCAAGGCCATTATGCGTTTGAGGGCAAGGCTGAAGAACAGCCGGAAAGGGATAGTTTAGGAGCGTGCCCGGAGGCGCCGGAGGTTTTATATAATGGTCGATTTTGTCCGGCTTCAGAACAGGGTCAGGGAACAGTTGGAGCAGGATAGATCGGTCCAGACGGTTACGGTCTCATCTCCCACCCTTGAAGCGGCAGTGGCTGAAGCGGCTGTGCTGCTGGATCTCCCGGTACGGCGGCTGGAATACGAAATCGTGGAAAAAGGGACGCCCGGTATTTTCGGTTCAGGGAAAAAAGACTGGACCATCAGCGCTTATGAGCGGATCGTCATAGCCAGCGATGAAGATGAGGATGAAGATTCCGGCGGCGTCTTTGATACGGCGGATAGTATAAATGAAGATCTTGACGGGGATTGTTTTGTCCACCTCAGTCCTGACGGAGCCTTCCTCAAGGTAATCTCTCCTAAAGGCAAAGGGCGAAAAGCCGCCGAGCCTGATGTTGTCCGCCTTATCCAGGCCCGTTATGTTACTGAATTTGATCAGGAACTGGTTTCCAGGGTTGTAAAGGACGCCGCAGGCGGCTACGTCCGTATTGGCGGCTTTGAGCACCGGCCTTTGAACGACAGCACCGTAACAGTAGACATAGCCGAAGGGGAGATGAAAGCCTTTATCACCGTAACGGCCCCGGGCATGGGGGGCTGCGATATCTCGGTGGAAACTCTCCTTTCTTTTCTCAGAAACAACAAGGTAGTTTACGGCGTTAACGAAGAATTTCTCAGGGATTTTGCGGACAGGCCCATTTACCGGGAAAAAGTCGTTGTAGCCGAAGGCTCAAGGCCCGTGAACGGCAGGGATTCGTATATTCAGTACAACTTTGAAACCGACCAGACTAAACTCAAGCTCCGGGAAGGGAGTAACGGCAGGATTGATTTTAAGGATCTTAACATCATCAAGAACGTAGTGGAGAACCAGCCCCTGGCCCGAAAGATCCCGCCTGAACCGGGAACTGTAGGGAGAACCGTTACCGGAAAAGTAATACCTGCCAAAAACGGCAAGGACCACCCCCTTCCTCTGGGAAAAAACGTCCACATGGGCGATGACGGGGCTACCATCATCGCGGACATCAACGGGCAGGTGATCCTCGCAGGAGGTAAGATCAACGTGGAGCCGGTGTATACCGTCCAGGGCGATGTGAACCTCAAGACCGGGAACATCATCTTCCTGGGAACGGTGATCATCAACGGCAATGTGGAAGACGGTTTCTCGGTCAAAGCGGCGGGCAATATCGAAGTCAACGGGACAGTGGAGAAAGCCGAACTCGACGCCGAAGGGGACATTATTGTTCACCAGGGCATTACCGGGAAGAATACGGGAACCGTAAAAGCAGGGAGGTCCATCTGGGCCCGATTTATCGAGAACGCTATTATCGAGTCAGGGAACATGGTAGTGGTTTCAGACGGCATCATCAATTCCCAGGTTGACGCGTATAAACGCATCGTCTGCCAGGGGAAGCGCGCCCATATCGTAGGCGGGCGCCTTAGGGCGTCGGAAGAAATAAACGCCAAGATCCTGGGGAGCCCTACAAGCGGTACGGAAACTATTTGCGAAGTCGGTATCGATCCCAAAAGCAAGGTTCAGCTTGAGGAGCTTACGGAAAAAAAAGAAACCATGGAAAAGCAGTTGGAGGATATACAGTTAAATCTTCAGACCTTGATCAATATAAAGCGGCAGCGGAAATCCCTGCCTGAAGACAAGGAAGCCTACATGCGGGAACTTATGGACAAGCGCCAGATTATCACCGGAGACCTCCAGAAAGTCAACGAGGACATGAAGAGGCTCCAGGAATTCCTCAACACCATCAAGGTACGGGGCAAAGTTTCCGCATCGTCTAAAGTATACCCAGGAGTCAAGATTCTGATCCGTGACGCTATAAACGATGTCCGCACCGAATACCGGGCGGTTACCTTTATACAGGAAGATAATCTGGTCCGGGTTACCAGGTACGAAGAACCTGGTGAGGAAACAAAGAGGGCCCCTGATGGCTATACAGCCAATTGATCTCCAGACTCTTTTTACCCAAATGGACAAGGTCGGCAAGAACCAGGCCGCCCAGCGCGAAGGCCTCCAGATCCAGCAGGCCCTGCAGCAGGTTGAAAGCCAGCGGAAGGCCGAGGAACAGGTTCAGTCGGTCAACGAGGCCCAGGACATGGGCGAAGAAATGGAAAGGCTGAAAGACAGGGGCCCGCGCCGTTATTACCAGGGCCGGGAAAAAGGCGGGGAAAGGAACAGGGAAGAAGATGCGGGCAGCGAAAAAGAAGATGAAAAAACCGATCCCGGACTTATCCGGGATCTCCGCCTGGGCCGGAACATCGATATCAGCGGGTGAGTTATGTCCTGGCCGGTTATAGCGTCTGCGATCAGTCTTTTTTTCTGCCTCTTTGCTTTTTTTTATTTCAGGGCTTATATCAACCGCCGGACCAGCCAGGAATCGGCGCTTGCCGAAATACGCGAGGAAGTAAACCTCCTTATCCTCAGGATTAATGAAACCACCGACAAGGCTGTTACCCTTCTGGAGGATAAGGAAAAAAGCCTGAAAGCCTTACTGGAAGAAACCGAAAAGCGCCTCAAGGTATACAGCCGCGAACTGGAACGGGGCGCTTCCTCAAGCCGGGTTCTGCCGGCTCTGACTGATCGCGTTACAGCGCCGGGCAATCCGCCGCCCCAACAGGCCCCGGCGGTTGAACCGCGCTTCGTCAGGGCCGTCCGCCAGATACCGCCTGAACCCAAACCCATCGGCGAACAGATACGGAACTTGGCGAACATGGGCTTTTCTTCCCAGGTGATTGCCTCTAAACTGGGCATCAGCATCACCGAAGCCGAGCTGGCGGTAGCCCTGATGGAGCGGTCTTCGTTCAGGCAGGAGGATTAAAGTTGGAACCTGAAGCCGGCGCTGCCGCCGTAGTTCTTGTCCAGGAAATTATACATTCCCGTAATGTCAAGCTTGAATACCGTCAGATTCAGGGAAAGGCCCCCAAAGGCCCTCAGTCCGAAGCGCTTGTCCTTAAGGATAGTTGATATCCCGCTGCTGCTGATGTCCATGTTTTCAAGCCCGGCGCGGTCCAGATAATCTTTTACCGCTACCGCATCTATGCCGCCGTTATAGCCGACATCGGCGTTTACCTCATACCCCGCTTTGGACCACGCGTAACTGGCGCCAATGCCCGCGTAAGGCGTAATGATCAGGATGTTTTTTGACACCTGTACTTTAAAATCCAGTGAAAAGGTATCCCAGAGCAGGTTTATCTCAGGTTTATCAAGGGTGATCGAGTTAGCACCATCGAAATCGAGGGTCTAGGAATTTCCCACAGAGGTTTTTATCCCGCCTCTAAGGTAATTAAAGCCGGCGCCCAGGGAAAGGCTGGGCAGGAGGACTTTGCTCTTGCCGTCCAGAACCGCATAGCGTATATCCATCCCGGCCATGGTGTATTCCATTCTGGCGGAAGTGCCCCCACATTCCTACCGAGGGAAGCGTGCCGAATTTGACCCCTATATCAAAAGGAAGGAAGAAACCCCCTAAGCGGCCTTCTAGGGTATAAACGGGGAAAAAAAGGCGGTCTGTGGTGAAAGGCATCCCATACCCCAACTGCCCGGCCAGCGTTTTCAGTGCAGGCAAATCCATAGTGGTAAAACCGAACGAACCGCCTATGCCGAAATGCGGGGGAACGCTGGGGAAAATTTTACCGATATAAGCGTCAGACCAGTTGAGCCCCAGGCTGGAATTGAAAGGCAGGGATTTAGCCATCTTTTCGGAAAAGTCCACAACCCCGTTCTGCAGATCCTTTAATTGCGCTGAATAGGACAGCGTGACAACTGTGAAGGCCAGAGCAGCGGCGGTAACAAAAATCTTTAGTTTCTTTTGCATTTTTATTCTCTGTAGCTAATATACTATAATCAAAGGCAAATAACCAATATCTTTAGCCATAGTATTTTTTATAGAACAATATTATACTTTTTTAGTACAATGAATAATGAAGAACTACAAAAGAAGCTTGTTCCCTGGTTTGAATGGTTCCACCGCCATCCCGAGCTGGGGCACGAGGAAATAGAAACTACCGCGAAAATCGGGGAGATCCTTAAGGGCGTCGGGGTGGAAATCATGGATACAGGGCTTAAAACCGGCCTTGTTGCCCGGATAGGCTCAGGCAGGCCTGTCGTGGCCCTGCGCTGCGATATCGACGCCCTCCCTATTACGGAAGAATCGGGCTTGCCGTACATGTCTGAGATTCCCGGGCGCATGCACGCCTGCGGCCACGATTTTCATACTACCGCCATGCTGGGCGCCGCCGTCCTGCTCCGCGAGGGGGAAGGGCGGCTTCGGGGTTCTGTCAAGCTGGTTTTCCAGCCCGGCGAGGAAACCGCAAGGGGTTCGGCCGTAGTTCTGTCCACAGGGGCCTTGGATGATATGGAAGAGATCTACGGCCTCCATGTGAGTCCCGAACTTCCCCCGGGCCGGATTGGTGTCAGTCCGGGGCCGGTATACGCGGCAGTTGGGGACTTCAGCATGCGTATTCGGGGCAAAGGGAGCCATGCCGGTTATCCTCATCTTTCCAGGGACCCTGTCGTAGCAATGGGCCAGATTATCAATGCTGCGCAGACCATTGTGAGCCGCAGCGCCAATCCCTTTGACCCTTCTGTGGTAAGCATAACCCATGCCGAAGGGGGTAATACCTGGAATGTCATACCTCCGGAAGCGTTTATTGAAGGTACCATACGTTCTCTGGGAACCGCCCAATTCACCCTTCTCGCCCAGCGTCTGGGGGAAATCGTGAAAGGCGTCGAGCTTTCCAGCGGTACCGCTATAGAATACCGCTGGCGTATGGGGTCTCCTGCGGTGGATAACGATCCTGTTCTGGTTGATTTTGTCCTCCAAACCGCCAGGGATCTGGGTTTTTCGGCAGGCCCTTCTACCCCCGGTATGGGCGGCGAGGATTTTGCCCTTTATCAGCAGAAGGTAAAAGGCGTTTTCTGGAACATAGGCGTCGGCAGCCCCGAAGTTATCCACCACCCAAGGTTCATCGCCAACCCCGCGCCTCTTTCAACCGCTTCCGCCTTGCTGGCCGCCCTTGCGGTCAAATCCCTGGAACGGAATATGATGAAACCATAGTTGCCGTTTTTTTTTTTTCGTTTTTTAACTTTAAAGACTTGACATTCGTGTTCTGTCTGTGGTTATATAATATTAAGGATAAGGACTTACGCCACCTTAGCTCAGTTGGTAG
>JAISZE010000067.1 GCA_031269405.1 Treponema sp.
AAGGGGTTTAATACCCCGCCCTTCAGGGCGGTTAAAAAGGTATTAAACCCCTGAGTGCAACCACCACATGAGAACAGCATACCTCGCCCTTCAGGGCGAGGTTGTTGATTCGTGCCGAAGGGCAAAATACCCCGCTTTTTAGGACGGTAAAAAAGGTATCAGGCCCCGAATGCAATACCCTATAAGAACAGCATCCCCGCCCTGAAGGGCCGGCTTGCTAATTCTAAAAGCATTGTAACACGGGGTTTTTTGTCTGTCAAGCGGTTTTTATAAAAATTTTCCAAAAAAATGAAATTTTGTATTGAAAATCAGATATTTTTTTCAATATATTGGAATAGATTATCAGGGAATCCCGGAAAAATCCGTAATACCTACGCCGATTATCTCGAATGGGATGGATCGGAACGCTCCGAGCTCGTCGTGGACGGGGAGCATCAGCGCCTTCTTGGAAGTATTTATCTTGTATTGGGCAATTTTCTCAAAGGCAGGCCCTGCCAGGTGTTCCCCGCCCCGTTTGCGGTCAGGCTGAACCCCCGGGCGGATAACAGCGACGATACGGTCTTTGAGCCCGAAACCAAGACGGTACTGGCGTGCATCCTCGAAAACGGCCGTTATATGCTGACTACCTACGATAATACGGGGTCTGCGCCGGTAACGGTGCCGCCGGGCTGCGAGATCGACCTGGGAGAGGTGTTCGCGGATCAGATTGTATAGTTTCCATCACGCAGTTCCTTTATTGTGGCAACCAAAGCTTCGATATTAGCGAAAGGGAAACCGTTATCGGCTTCGATATAGAACCAGCCGCCGCCGCCGTACAGTTTGAAGGTCTCGTACTCCCGGAGCGCCAGGGCCCGGACCTCTTCAGGTTTCCCGAAGGTCATGGTACGGGCCCGGTCGGTGTGAATAGCCACGGCGAGGCCCAGGCTGCGGCACCGGGCGGCCAGGTCTTCCATATTATACGCCGGAAGCTGGGGCCACACCGAGGTAACCCCGATTTCCGCAAAATCTTCAAGCAGGTCCCGAACATAGCCGCAGGAGTGGAAGTGGATTTCCATGCCCGCTTTAACTGCGGGTTTGAAAAGAGACGCCAGCCGGGGCTTAAAAAAGCTCCGCCACAGTTCGGGACTCATAATGAGCCCCCGCTCAAGGCCGTAATCATCGCCAAAGGCGATCCCGTCAGCGCCGGCGTCTACAGCCGCCTTCACCAGAACGGCGTTGTTCTCCATGATGGTGTCCGCAAGCTGGTGGATGTATTCCTCCCCGGAGATGAGATCGCAGAGCACGTCCGCTTCGGGCCTTAGGGCGATAAGCCGTTCATAGAGCGAACCGCAGCCCGAGAGGCTGTAGAACCCCCCTTCATGTAAGTCCCTGGCCCTTGCCGCTATGCCTGCAATGGCGGCTTGTGAAATCTGCGGGGCCTTATAGGCGGCGATTTTGCTTTCATCTCCCAGGGGGTATTCTTTAGGTATCCCTGCGATCCCGAAGATGCGGTACTCCCAGAGCGTCCCCCAGTCGTCGCGCCGGTAACCGTGGTAGCTGCCGTCCGCATCGTAGTCGCCTGCGTCCGGCCCTGCGGGCGTTACCCGCCTGAAAGGCTCGAAGTCCCCTTCAAGCTGTGCGTAGAGATCGTTTAGTTTTTCGCCGTGTTCGTAATAGCCTACCGGGCAGTAGTAATACTGTACCGGAACCTTGTCGGGTTTTTGGTACCGCATAGCAGCGCGTGTCCGTTCTTTTGAGGTCATAATGCCATCCTTTTACTGCATAGGTGATTGCTACTTTAGTATGTTCTATGACTCTTTGCTAGTTATGCGCGGGTATGTTTTTTCAGCAAATCCTAAACCCCTCTCCGGTAAATTCCGATAAAGAAAGGGGGTTTGTATGAATACGGTATGGGATTATAAACGGTGTATTCAGGTTTTTAGCCAGGAACTGGCTTTGCTCAGGAAGATTTCCTCGGTTCAGGATTCGGTACGCCATGCGGTTTTGGCCCGTGAATGGACGGATTTCGACTGGAAAATGGCGGAAATCAACCAGTTGGGTATGGAATTCGGCGTTCTGGAACAGGAACGGGCCGGGCTTTTCGCCGCCTTAGCCGGGGAAACCGCAGGGAATTCCGGCCCGGCGCCCTTTTATACCCTCGCGTCCCGGCTCCCGGAAGAAGAACGCAGGCCCCTTTCGGACCTCTTCAGGACCATCAAAATGGAAACAATCAGGATGCGGGCTGTCAACGAATCCTTCCTCAACTACCTTAGGGAGGCGAAAACTATGGCCGCCGCGTACCTGGAAGCTCTGTTCCCTGCCAGGGGCGGCAAACTCTATACCCGCAAAGGCGGGCAGGCGGCGCAGGACCTCAAAAGCATGGTTTTTAACCGGCATATTTAACAGCCCGGAAAACCCAAGGAGCGGTATATGACTTCTACCTTTATGCCTATTGAAATCGGAAAGCGGGCGGTAGACGCCCACCAGCAGGCGCTGAACATAACAGGGCACAACCTTTCCAACGCTTCTACCGAAGGCTATTCCCGGCAACGGGTGGAATTTGTTCCCTTTGAACCTATCTACCTTCCGGGGCTCAACAGGGAAGAGACTCCCGGCCAGATAGGGCAGGGGGTGGCGGTCGAAAGGATAGAACGCCTCAGAGATCAGCTTCTGGACCGCCGCATTGCAGCCCAGGCCGGCGGGGAGGGCTACTGGAAGGCCAGGGACCCTTACATCCGGGAACTGGAGCAGATCTACCTGGAACCTGGGCAGAATTCAATACGCAGCAAAATGGATGAATTTTGGGACTCCTGGCAGGAACTGTCGATACATCCTGCGGACGGAGCGCCCAGAATGGCGGTGCTGGAACGGGGGAAAACCCTGGTAGACGGCATCCACGAGCGCTACAACGCCCTAAAGCGCCTTCAGGATCAGACAGAGGAAGACATACGCCTTACTGTGGAGCGGGTAAATGATATAGCCGGGCAGATCGCGGGGCTCAATGGCGATATACAGAAGGTGAAGGCCCAGGGGGACAATCCCAACGATCTTTTGGACCGCAGGGATCTCCTGGTGGACAAACTTTCATCACTTATAAACATAAGCGTGGATACCCGGGACCCTGATGAATTCATGGTCCATACCGCCGGGGTGATCCTGGTTCAGGGGAGGGTAGGCCGTCAGTTCGACCTTGCGAGGAACAGTGAAACCGGGTATTCGGACATAGTGTGGAACGAGACACGTGAATATCTGGAATTCAAAAACAGCGATCACAGCGGAAGCCTGGGAGCCCTGGTGGATCTCAGGGATCATACCATACAGTCCGAAATCCAGATTCTGGACAATATGACCATGAACTTTGCGGGCCTGGTGAACGAAGTCCACCAAAAAGGCTACGGCATCAACGGTGCGACAGGCCGGAGTTTTTTTACCGAGCATCCCTTTGTGACCAATGTGAACGGCGGCTACGACCGGAACGGCGACGGGGAGTACGATTCTTCCTATATTTTCAGGGTTTCGGGGACTAATGTCCTGGAAAGCCGGGCCCAGGCAGGGCTTGAAGGGACTATCACCCTTTCCGCTGCGGACGGCGCCCGGCTGGTCCCCTATTATTCCACCGATACCGTGGCGGACATCATCACCAGGATCAACAATTCCGGCGCCGAAGTAACCGCCAGGCTTAACCGCGACGGCTACCTCACCATGAAGGGGGTCCCTACGGAAACGGCGGAGACCCCGGATTTCGTGATCCGTCATATTGAAGATTCAGGGCATTTCCTCGCAGGCTACGCGGGGCTCCTCAGCGCTCCAGGCGCCGAAGGCGCTTATGACTGGGCCAGGGGGGAGGCGGTATCCAGCCTCGTTGAGACCGCAGGCTGGGAAGTGGCGCCTATAGCCCATCCTTCCGGGTGGATAGAAGTGAACCCCGCTCTGATCAGGGACCCCGGTTCTGTGGCCGCAGGGTTCGGCGAAAACGGCAGGCCCGCTAATCCCGGCAACGGGGAGGCCGCTATGGCTATAGCCGCTATCAGGAACAATGAAGTTATGGTAGGCCAGTTCCGTACCTTTGACGACTACTTCGCCGACTCCGTAGGCCGCATCGGCCTTTTAGGCGAGCAAAGTGGCAGGGCTCTGGAAACCCAGAACCTCATTATGAAACAGCTTGAAGAGATGCGCCAGTCCGTTTCGGGAGTAAATATGGACGAAGAGCTGTCGAACATGCTCAAGTACCAGCACGGCTACAACGCCGCCGCCCGTTTTATCACTACCGTAAACGCTATGTTTGACACCCTTATCAACAAAATGGGCGTCTAAGGGGAGTAAGCCATGAGAAGAGTATCCACTAATATGCCTAATGATGATATGCAGTACCGCCTCAGGAGGCAGGAAGAAGGGCTTGCTGGTATTCAATCAAAGATAGCTTCGCAGAAACGCATCCACGAACTTAGGGACGATCCCCTGGCAGCTTCCCATACGGTGCGCTACGAATCCTACCTGGCCAGGCTGGAACGCTTCGAGCAGAACACCCTTTACGCCAGGGACCACTTCCGGCAGGCGGACATTTACCTGCGCAGCGCTGTGGATGTGATGCAACGCATACGGGACCTTTCGGTACAGGGCGCCAACGGCATCTACGCCAAAGACGATCTCAGGAATATGGCGGTGGAAGTCAACGAACTGCTCAAAGAACTGGTCGCTCTTTCCAATTCCGTTGGGCCTGACGGCAACAGGATCTTCGCCGGAGACAAGGCCCTTACCGAACCCTTCAGGATTGTGGAAGGCACGATTCAGGGAGGGGGGGGGGTCATGGTGGTAAATGTGGAGTACCGGGGGGCGGGACCTAACCGCAGCGTTGAGATCACCGACCGTACTTATGCAGAACTGGATATAGGAGGGGGAGAGGCGTTCTGGGCCGAAAAGATGCAGATCTTCTCCACTACCGATGCCAGCGGCTGGCGGGCCCAGGATGCGGGGGCCTTCTATGTGGACGGCAGGGAAATTCCCGTAACCACCGGGGATACTCTTCCGGCTATCGTAGCCAAAATCAACGAATCTTCGGCGCCTGTAAAGGCCTATATCGATCCCGACAGCCGCGGCATCGCTCTTGAGGGGACCAACCCCCACCTTATCCGGCTGGAAGATAAACAGGGTTCCCGTACCCTTGAGGAACTGGGGCTGATACAGTTTAACAACGATCCTTCGGCGCCTAACTGGAACCCCTCTGCGAGGGTAAGTGGAGGTTCGGTTTTCGATATGACGCTGCGCCTGCGGGACGCCCTGTTCCGCGGGGATCAGGACTTTGTAGGAAGCCAGGGCATAGGGGGCATAGATCTGGCCCTCCAGAACCTGGAGACCAGGCTTACCGACATCGGGAGCCGCCAGGAACGGGCGGAACTGGCCTGGACCAGGCTTAACCAGGAGATACCCAATACGGCTTCGTACCTGGCCCGTGAATCGGCCCTGGATATGGCGGAAGCGGCCACGGATCTTGCGCAGATGGATTTTGCCCACAAAGCGGCCCTCCAGACAGCGGCAAAAATAGTGCCCACGACGTTGCTGGATTTCCTGCGTTGATGAATTTACTTGAATTGAGGAGTTAAAGGTGAAGGTTGATACGAAAGCGTACGGACTGGTTGAAGTGGATGAACGGCAAAAGATTTTATTCCCCCAAGGGCTTCTGGGTTTCGAGTCTTTACAGGAATATGTGCTTCTGGACGCTGAACGCCAGCCTTTTTACTGGCTCCAGTCTGTTGACAATGTTCAGGTAGCTTTTATCCTGATAAACCCTTTTCTTTTCCGGCCTGATTACGAGGCTAATATCGACAACGAAGAACTGAAACAGGTAACCATCTCCGATCCGGGCAAAGCCCTTATCTTTTCTATCGTTACTATCCCTCAGGAAGGCGGCCCTATGACCGCCAACCTCCAGGGGCCTCTGGTGATAAACCGGGACACCCGGCAGGGCCTCCAGGTGGTTTTGACGGACAGCCGCTGGAAGACCAAGCATGACATCATGGTGGAACTTTCCATCGCCCAGGCCGCTGGCGCCGCGGAGAGGAACTAGCCATGCTGATACTTTCCAGAAAAGTCAACGAAAAGATAATGATAGGCGACGACATCTCTGTATCCATAATCGAGATACGGGGGGATCAGGTGCGCCTGGGTGTTGACGCCCCTAAGGCGGTAAAAGTGTACCGCCAGGAAGTCTTTGACGCTATCAGGGCGGAAAACAAGGCCGCAGCGGAATCCGCTCCGGTCATACCCGAACTGGGCATAAACGCTAAGCGGGAGCCCCTGTAAAGCCAGGGGTAAACGCATAGGAACGGGAAAGAGGAAAAAACCGCGGGCCATCGCGGGCGGACACGGACAAAAAGCGGTATATCAGGGTTATTCGCTAATTTGTCCGTGTCCGTCCGGGTAGGGTAGTCCGTGGTTTTTTGAATTCTTAATTGCTGTAATCACTTCCCCCTCCCCCTCGATATGCCTTATTTCAAAATGTTACCGAAAGAAAGTCTAATTCCTGTATAGATTTAGACTTAAAATATGCTTATTTAGGATTTTAGAGGGTCTTTGAACCTCTTTGTAACTCTTTATCCTGTCAAGAATTAGCCTTTCGAATAACGTTCCGGCTGTATGACATTTTTTGTACCCGATGAGGAAAAATGCGAAGCATTTTTACGGGTGCAAAAAATGTGATGGATAAAAAACCCACAAAGGGCGAAGCCCGACTGGGGTTTTTCGTAGCCCGAGCCGTTTTAGCGGCGAAGCATAATACAATCCTGTTATGCGTAGGTTTTTTGCTTTTATATAAAACATCACTAGTGTCCAAAATAGAACAAGCAAGCAATTGAAAAACCTCAACTCCTAGTGTAGAATGATAAAGCTACCACACAAAATCACCTAAAAAAGGAGTTTGAGGCATGAATAAGCTTA
>JAISZE010000093.1 GCA_031269405.1 Treponema sp.
GTGTCCCGGCATAAGCAGACGCTTATGGTTATGATGCAGCGTTATGTGCCCCAGCAGATGGCCATGAGCCGCCCGGATATTGCCCGGCAGGTTGCAGGCTATATGCTGGCCTGTATCCCTCAGCTTGTCATATTTGCAGGGGGGATGAAGTACTACATCCAGGGTGTTACGTCAGGGGCGATTAAAGGGTAAAATAGTCAAAGCCAGGCTGAAAACGGCGCCATCCCGTCCTGCGTTTCCCGCGGCGGAGGGGCGCCAGCACCCGGAAAGCATTGAGTATATGCCCGGAGTTCCCCACGAAGGTGGCGCTGCCTGGGGAAGAGCGGGTCCTCTCCTCCGGTATCAATACGTTTTCTGCAAAGCTGCCCTGACGCGCCGGATGTAACTCCGTAATTGTCTTTTTTGTCTTTTTTGGGTACAATCCCTGTATGCTAAAGACCATGCGGAATATCGGCATTATGGCCCACATAGACGCCGGGAAAACGACTACAACAGAACGAATGCTCTATTACACCGGCAAAAGCCACCGCATCGGCGAAGTGGACGATGGGGAAGCCATTATGGACTGGATGGAGCAGGAGCAGGAACGGGGCATAACCATCCAGAGCGCCGCTACTACCACGTACTGGAAACGTCTGGGTTCCCAGTACCAGATTAACATCATCGATACCCCGGGGCACGTGGATTTTACCGCCGAGGTGGAGCGATCCCTCAGGGTGCTTGACGGGGCTGTGGCTATTTTTGATGCTGTCCGGGGGGTGGAGCCCCAAACCGAAACCGTGTGGCGCCAGGCGGACCGCTACAAGGTTCCCTGTATCGGGTATGTGAACAAGATGGACCGCGCAGGGGCAGATTTCTTTCCGGTTCTGGAGGATATACGGGCTAAACTGGCCGCCAATCCCATAGCCCTGCAAATTCCCATAGGCAAAGAAAGTTCTTTTGAAGGGGTTATCGATCTCATCGCCATGAAGGAGATACGCTGGGACGCCGCTTCCGAAGGGGAGGTCATGGAAACTGCGCCGGTGGCGTCTGAACGGGAAGCCCTTGCCCGGGAATGGCGGGAAAAGCTTATCGACGCCCTTTCGGCTGTGTCCGATGCGGTTACCGAAAAGTACCTGTCCGGCGGAGAGCTTCAGCCGGAGCTTATCCGCGCTGAATTGCGCAAGGCGGTGATTAACCGGCAGATCCTCCCTGTGTTTGCCGGGGCGTCCCGCAGGAACATAGGCGTCCAGCCCCTTATCGATGCCGTAGTGGATTACCTCCCTGCGCCTGACGAGACCGCGCCTGTAGTAGGGCGGCATCTGAAAAAAGAAGAGGATTTGATCATTCCCTGCGATCCCTCAGGGATCCCTTTGGGGCTGGTGTTTAAAATTCAAAACGAACGGGAAGCAGGGAGCCTCTGTTATGTGCGCATGTACTCAGGTTCTATAAAGCCCGGCGCTGTGGTTTTCAATACAGGAAAAAAGAAGCGTGAACGGGCGAACCGCATACTCAGGATGCATTCCAACAAGTCTGAGCCTATGGATATCCTTTCAGCCGGGGATATAGGGGTCATCATCGGGATGAAGCTGGCCCAGACAGGGGATACTATAGGCAGCGAAGGCTGGCTTGTGACTCTGGAAAAGATGCAGTTTCCTGAACCGGTTATTTCCGTTTCCATGGAGCCCAAAAATGCTTCGGAGCAGGAAAAACTCAAGGAGATCCTGGCTCTCCTTTCCAAAGAAGACCCTTCTTTTATCGCCAGGGAAAACGAGGAAACCGGACAGCTTATTATCTCCGGCATGGGGGAACTCCATCTGGAGGTCCTGGTAACCAGAATCATCAAGGAATACAATGTCGGCGCCAAAGTGGGGAACCCCCAGGTAACTTACAGGGAATCCATAGGCAGGCAGGTCGAGAGGGCCGAACATTTTTCCAGGGTCATCGCAGGGAAGGAAAACGCCGCGGGCCTTACCCTGAAAGTGGAACCTTTGAGCCGAGGATCGGGGAACCGTTTTTCCTGGAAGGTAAACAAGACAGAAATACCTGAAGAGATCCGTAACGCCGTGGAACGGGGGGTGAACGCCTCTTTCCAGTCCGGCATAGCTCTGGGTTATCCCTGTATCGACATCGGCGTTACCGTTACCGCAGCGGAGTACTCAGAGCTTACCGCCACTGCATTCGCCTTTGAAGCCTGCGCCAGCATGGGTTTTGACGAAGCCTGCCGCAGCGCGGATCCCATACTCCTTGAACCCATCATGGCGGTGGATCTTGTTTCTCCCAAGGAATTTGTGGGAGATGTAATAAGCCTGGTTACCCAGCGCGGCGGCCAGGTGATGAGCATGGATTCAAAGCCCGGCGGCGACGAGGTAAAAGCCCAGGCCCCTATGGCGAAGATGTTCGGCTTTATGACGGCTCTCCGCTCGGTAAGCCAGGGCCGCGCCACATTTACTATGGAATTTTCCCATTTTGAAAAAACTTCCGGCAAAGGCGCTTAATGCCTTTCATTTTACCCCCGTATCAGCTTGAAGGTTACTTCCAGCAGCTTGTCGAGTTCCAGGGGCTTGGCCAGATGGGCGTTCATTCCCGATTTCAGGGCCCTGTCCATATCCTCCTTGAAAGCGTTTGCCGTAAGGGCCACGATGGGTATTGTTTTGGCGTCAGCGCGGTCCAGGGAACGTATGGCTATAGATGATTCATAACCGTTCATGTTCGGCATCTGCACATCCATGTAGATAATATCGTAAAAATGCTCAGCCGATTTTTTGAAAACCTCAAGGGCCTCGATTCCGTCAGCAGCTTCATCGATATCAATGCCTGTGTATTCCAACATACTGGCAGTGATGAAGCGGTTTATATCCACATCGTCCACCATGAGGGCGCGCCTGCCCTTGAGCCTGCCTTCGGCGTTGGTAACTTCAAATTCCACGTCCTTTTCGGCTTCTGCTTCTGGCAGCCAGATTTCAAAGCTGAACTCGCTGCCCTCCCCTGCTTTGCTGAGTACCGTAATATCCCCTCCAAAGAGGAGGACAATGCTCCGGGATATAGCGAGGCCCAGGCCGGTTCCGCCGTATTTTTGGGATATGCGGCTCGAAGTCTGTTCAAAGGGCTTGAAAAGGTTCTTCAGGGCTTCTTCCGGAATCCCGATCCCTGTATCCCTGACGGCAAAATAGATCAGGGCTTTGCCGTCCCTGCGTTCTTTGAGCCGTACCGTGAAGCCGATTTTCCCGACTTCAGGGGTGAATTTTACGGCATTGCCTAAAAGGTTGATAAGCACCTGCCTGAGCCTGAGGGAGTCCCCTGAAAAAGCCGCATGAGGGGGAAGATCCGTAGTAACAGTGAACGTGATGTTCTTTTCATCGCACCGCGGCTTAATGATAGCCGTAACCGTGCCCAGCAGCTTGGGCAGATCCAGGAATTCGTTGCTGAGTTCTATCTTTCCGGCTTCAATCTTGGAGATGTCCAGAATATCGTTGAGGAGCCCCAGGAGATGCTGGGAAGAAACTTCTATCTGGCCGATATTGGCAAGGACTTCAACGGCGTCCAAGCCCGGTTCGGCGATTTTCTTTTTTACAACACCGGTCATGCCGATAATGGCATTCATAGGGGTGCGGATCTCGTGGCTCATACGGGCGAGGAATTCGCCTTTGTGTTCGTTGGCCCTGTTGGCGTCGGCTACGGCCTTCTCCAGTTCCTGCTGGGTATGCCTGAGTTTCTGCTCAATATGCACCCTTGAGCTCACGTCCCGGGCAAAACCCAGGATTCCCACCATGCCGCCGGAATTATCGAATATAGGGGTCAAAACCATGTCCAGGATTTCCTTGTGCCCGTCCGCGAATGTCCGCAGTTGCTCGGTGTAAAGAGGCTTTTGGGATTCTATGACTTTCCGCTTGTTTTCCCGGAAATCGGCAATAGCGTCGACAGGGAGGATATCCTCTGGCTTTAAGCCGATGATTTCTTCAGGGCTTTTTCCGGTCAGAGCCGCATAGCGGGGGTTGGCTGCCAGAAATGTCCCTTCGCCGTCATAGTACCAGATAAGATCCGGCGACGCCGCAAAAATCGTGTCCAGCAGGATTTTCTGTTCTGTTGTTTTTTTCTGCTCTTTGATTATTTCAGTAACATCCGTGGAGATGATAATATAGCCGATGTTTTTTCCGTTTTTATCCGTAAGATAAGAAGCCTCACCCTTGAAATACCGCTGCAAATCCGGAAGATAGAGGACCTCCGAATCCTTGCTGTTCTTCAGGGCGGTTACGGGATCGTACTCGGAATTGATAGGATAGATGCTGATGCCTGTATAAGGTTTTCCCTCTATTTCCTCAAGAGGTTTGCGGATTGCATCAAGGCCCTGTTTGTTGATGTAGATGATTCGCATGTCCATATCAGTAATCACCATAGGGCCCCGGTCGGCTTCGACCAGGCTGTCGGCCATTTCGTCAAAAGCGTCCGCGAGGGTGCCTATCTCGTCTTTTACCGGAGCGTTAAACCTGAATTGCCGCTCTCCTCTGTGAAAACGTGAAACACCCCTGTGGAGGTCCATGATGCTCCGGGTAAACGTCGATGCCATCCAGATGGCGATGAATACTACCAGGATGATCATGAATCCCGCAGAGACGATGAGCTTAAAGGTAGTGGACAGGAGGTTGCCGGCAATAGCCCTGGCGGTATCGTTGGAAGCAGCGAAAAGATCCGCATCGGCGTTGCTGTTGACATTGTCCAGTACCGCTTTTGTTTCCAGCGCCGGGCGCTGGAAATCTTCAAGCCCCGCTCCGATAGCCACAAAGCCAAAACCCCGCTTGGTGCTGCCGTAGCGGCCTGTATAATAGGGAATTGTAGCGGCAGTATTGGGTTTCCAGATCCCGCTCCAGAGTATGAGGAAGGAGCCTGATCCCCCTTCTCTGGTAAGATCAAACCAGCCGGTGCATTGCGGTGCGTTGTTGAGGTAGCGGCCGTCAAGTCCGACAAGGCCTGCGGCGGTCAGCTCAGGCGCCGGTTTTTTGGATCTCGACTGTTCCTGGAAAGGGGCCACGCCTTTGATGAATTCGGTATAGCCGAGCCCTGACGCCTGCCAGTCGTTGTAGATACGGTCTTCAAGCCATGGGATTTCAGGCTCCCCTGTGTCCGGGTTATAGCCCACAATGGAATGGTGCCTGGGATGGCAGATGCTCCGGCAGTTATAATCCCAGATAAAGGCATAATTCCCCTCAAAGGCGCTGGGCATTTCCACATAGCGTTCGTTCATAGGCGTCACATGATCCACAAATTCCATAATGTGATCGTGATCCAGCGCCAGGGTTACATACCCGGTAATCGTTCCGCCCCGGACCACCGGGGAGGCCCAGCGTATTATCCCCTTAAAGCGTCTGCCGTTGGGGTTTTCCCGCCCTGCGTAGGCTTCTTCCCCGGGCTTGAATTCCAGGCCCTTCGCGGCGGCGTTTTCCGGGGTATACATTCCGATAAGGCGGGATCGCACATAAGCGCCGATCACATCGGAAACGTAAATTTCCCGGGCTTTAAGGTTTTTAAGCTCCTCAAAATAGGTTTCAGCCTTTACATAGGTGTTGAGCCTGTTGGAAACATTTTTTCTGGTCCTGTCCATCTGATCCGACGAAGTAACCTTTATGATTTCGTTGCCTTTAAGATCCACATACGTCATTTCGAGGTACAAAGGACGTTCTTCGGTTTCCCAGATGATACGGGGGACATTGTGGTAATTAGTATCGTTTTCAGGGTTAGACGAAGGGGAACCGGCACCGTATACAAGAGGCTCTGCGGGAACCCAGGATTTACCGTCTTCCGCCAGGACCCACTCCCGCTGTTTTACCAGGGACCGGGTTTTGCCGGAAATGAAATGCCGGTACGCCGCTTCGGAAGGCTCCAGCCCCGCGGCGTAGAGGATATCGCCGTCCCTGTCGTAAAGGAACCCCGCCACCCGGGCCGCCAGGTCCGTGCTGGTCCGCTCAATCTGTTCAGTAGCGGAATTGTTCAGCGCCCTTACCGAATCCTCAACAGCGATGTCCCCCATCTGCGTAAGGGCGGCGACGGCTTTTTCCTTGAGTTCCTCAGTGCGGCTTTTCAGTTCCCTTCCCAGACTCTGGGCCTGCCCCCAGGCCATTAACGTAAGGAATACCAGGGGAATTACCTTTATCACAACGAAAATCAGAATGAGTTTTGTCCGCATTCCCAAGCCAAGGCGGGTTATAAACGACTCTATTCCGGTGCGGACAGTATTGATAAATTTTTTCACCCCTTTCCCTCGTTCTGGTTAGTTGTTTCCTCTAAAATCTCAACTTCCGGTTCCGAAAAGTTTTTTGAAAAAACGCAGTATCGCGTTGAGAATACGCCTGAAAAAAGAAGGATTCTTTAAGCGGTAGATGCGCCGCGTAGCTTCCGCTACTTCCTGGGGCGTAAAATCCCTGCGCTGGATATTTTCTTCTACTTCGTACTCCAGTTTGGAAAGGGCGTCAGGAAATTCCATCACTACAGCGTTGATGGTCCTCCAACCCAGGGATTTGGCGGCTTCCAGGCGGCGCTCCCCGGCGATGAGTACATTGTTCCTGGTAACCACCACAGGGTTGATCTGGCCAAAATGCTTGAGGCTGTCCGCCAGGGACGCCAGATCCCCCAGGTCCTTACGGATCCGCTTCTTTACCTTTATATCCTCAATGGGAATCTGCATAGCCTCTCCTGTCAGTCCAGAAGGGGGTTATACGCCGGCAGTTCGATGCCGTAATCAGGAGGAACGGCGGTTTCCTGCCTGGAAGGGCCCGGATTTCCGCCGCTGCTGTTCCGCGCCGGTTGGGTCCGGCTTGAAGAATTCCAGCTAGGCGTGACGGTCCTGCCGGCGTTTGAATTGATCTCCCTCATGAATTCCGCAGGCAGCGCGGGCATGGAAAGGTTTTCCAGAACATCTGAATCGTCGATGGCAAAGGTGTCGATCCGCAGGCGGTTCAGATTCGTTTCGATGGAACCTGTGTTACCGTGGACATCGCAGTAGAGGGTGGGCTGGGTTCCTTCCAGGAAAGGGAGGGTTACTTCGCCCTGGTTGCAGGCCGCTGTTTTGAGGAGCCCGGACTTGGCGCATACCGTAACATCAATGATTCCCGAAGCAGGGCGGACAAAATCCCTGAAAACCAGACCCTGGTGGATTTCCCGCATGTAGTCGGCCCATACCGGTCCTGCCAGGGTTGAACCGGTGAGGTTAACCCCCAGGGAGTTTCCGGGTTTATCAAAACCGAACCAGACGGCAGTGGTGTAGTAAGGCGAAAATCCCACTGTCCAGGCATCGGACCAGTTCTGAGGGGTCCCGGTTTTCCCTGCCATAGGCATCCTGAAGGTTTTACCGTTTTCATCTTTGAAGGTGAATTTATAGCTCCAGTCGGAACGGTTTAAAGACGGGCCGTTCAGGGTTCCCATTTCCACTGTTTTCTTGAGCATATTAGTCATAACATAGGCGTTCTGGGGGCTAACCACCTGGATTTCATTCCCTTTGCGCCGCTGTTCGAGCCGTACATCCCGCTCAACATCCAGAATTACCCGTCCGTTCCGGTCTTCCACGGACCGGATCGCAATAGGAGTTACCTCCCTGCCCTGGTTGGCAAAGACAGCGAAAGCCCTGGCCATACGGAGAGGCGATGTCGATATGATCCCCAGGCCCAGGGGGTACACCCGGGGGAAGACGGCGCGTATCTGATCCTGGTCCGTATACCCCAGCAGAGCAGAAGCCCTGTCGATAGCTGCGTCAAAGCCGATGGAATCCAGAACTTTTAGGGAAGGCACGTTCATGGACTGCGCGAGGGCATCGTAGAGCAGCACCGTTCCCTTCCATTCGCCCTTGAAATTCAGGGGCAAATAGGGGGTCCCATCTTCGTTGTGGAAAACAATGGGGCTGTCGTTTATCTGGGTAGTAGGATTCCATTTCCGGCTGTCAATAGCCGCCGAATAGTAGAGGGGCTTGAAAGAGCTTCCGGGCTGGAGGTTGCCCTGGGTGGCCCGTATGTACTGGTTCGATTCATCGTACCTGGAACCCCCGATAATAGCCGTTATATAGCCGGTTTCATTTTCGAGGGAAATCAGGGCGCCTTCCACGAGGTTCTGTTCCGTAGTGGTTTTGAGGTTCGCAAAACCCGCGTTGGTAAAGGGCTTTAGGTCCGGTATCCCGAAAGCCAGAGCCGCCAGGTCCACAACAGGGTTGATGACCTTGGTGTACCGGGCCATAGCTTTTTGTTCGCTCTGGCTGTTCGACGTGGCATGAATATCTTCAAGGTTAAAGTAGAGCGAAAGAAGCTCGATAATGGGGATATAGGTCCGCTCGGCCTGGACATTGCTGGTCAGGGAAGATCTGGCGTATTCAGTGTTGGCCCTTGCCAAGCCCTGTTCCATGAATTTAGCCGCCGCTTCCTGGTGCTTTAGATTCAGGGTAGTGTGGACTGTATAGCCGTCACGGTAGTAATCCATAGTCCCGTACATCATGCCGTCCAGTTCCCGGCGCACGTATTCGCTGAACCACGGGGCAGCATCTTCCCGGTTGTAGTACGCGGCGGTAGACGCCCGTGTATAATCGTAATTGTCCCAATAGTCGTTAAAGGAAGCCTCGGCTTCGTCCCTTGTGGTATAGCCCAGTTCGATCATGCGGTCCAGAACAGAGCGCTGCCGGTCCATAGCGTCATTAGGGTTGTTCAGGGGGTTGTAGCGCGTAGGGCTGGAAAGCTGGATCACCAGGATAGCCGCTTCTGCAAGGGTAATTTCCCGGGCGCTGCGGCCAAAGAAATACTGGCTCGCGGCTTCCACGCCGTACACCCCCGGGCCCATAATCATATAATTGAGGTATATTTCAAGAATTTCGTTCTTAGTATAGCGCCGTTCCATCTGGAGCGCCCACCAGAGTTCCCGTATCTTCCTGGTCAGCCGCAGATCCGTGCGGTCCGCGTAGAGGGTCCCTGCCACCTGCTGGGTGATGGTCGAACCGCCCCCTAAGGAACTGCCGTGAAAAAGCTTCTGCCGTACCTGGCCGTATACGGCCCGGACAATACCCTTTATACTGAAACCTTTGTGGTTATAAAAATCCGGGTCCTCACGGGCCAGCACGGCGTGAATGAGGTGCTTGGGCAGTTCGTTCAAGGATACCAGTTCCCGTTTTTCATCAGCGGAAAATTCCGTTACCAGGTTCCCGTTAATATCCAGGATCTTCGTCGGCAGCGCCGGGGCAAGATCCATAAAATTTTCTTGGTTTTTGATATTTGAAGTCTCCGCCAGCGACCAGCCCAGGCCAATCCCGATAACCACCGCCAGAACGACTATCACCGCCGCCAGAGCGCGAATAAGAAAGGCAAACATTATAGAAGAATTCCGCCGGCTCATACAAAAAGATTATGTTTTGGCTTCAAATTTGTCAATATGCTAAACTTGCCCGCTCCCCCGCCTTGCCACAACCCGCTTTTTTCTCTACCCTGCACCATAGAGGTTCCCCTTGAAGCAGCAGTCAGCCCCTTCTTCTTCCAATAGCCCTATTCCCTGGCATCCCGCTTTTGTCCAGGCCCTCAAACTGGAACTGGAACAATACAAAGACGCCCTTGAGTTCTCAAGCGAATACCGGCTTACCGCAGAGCCTTTGGAAATAGACCT
>JAISZE010000130.1 GCA_031269405.1 Treponema sp.
GATAGGCGGTATCATGTCGCTCGTTCAGGAGTGGCTTAAAAACGGCATGGATGTGCCGGCGCCGGAGCTGGCAAAGATACTCGCCAAACTCACACGGGACGCGCTGCGGTAGCGGGACTTTGGAGGAATGCGGCCAGGGGCCGGCGCTTTGGTCCTTCAGGGTGATGCCGTAAACACAAGCCGAAAAAGGCCGTCTCTCCTTTAACCGCCCTGAGCTGGCGTTAAACCGTAAAACGAAGAGGCGGACAAGTACGGTCTCACTTTCTGGGTAAGCGGAGCTCTTGTGCTTGTTCAGGAGTGGCTTAAAAACGGCATGAATACGCCGGCGCCGGAGCTGGCAAGGATGCTCGCCAGGCTTACGCGGGAGGCGTTGAGGTAGGATTAGGGTGCCAGGTAGTGAAAAACCTTGCTAATTCCTTATAGGGTAAAGAATTAGCTTGTTTCCCCCGCGCGGGTTCGACTTCCGGGCGCTGACGGCGGCGTCCATGCCGCCTTTTCCTCCCGTTGGCCGACGCACCCTCCGGTCCGAACCTGGGGAGAAAAAATAAAGCCCGCCTCGAAAGGCGGGCTTTAAGCTCCCCCGCGCGGGTTCGAACCACGGACCCAGTGGTTAACAGCCACTTGCTCTGCCAGCTGAGCTACAGGGGAATATACTCCTTACTATACCTGACCGTATTTTTTTTGTCAAGTACAATACGTATATTTACCGCAGATTTTCAAAATAATTGTCAAAGCAGCCGAAGCCCTTAAAACCGCTGATGTTCGGCATAGTGGCGGCTATTGTTACCCTGGCGGCCTTTCCGCCGGGGTTCCTCACCTTGTAGCGGAAGAGGATAGCCGGTATCCCCGAATCGTCCGCGATCAGGGGGATAAAGGGAATAAAGGCCTTGAGGGATACCTCCAGGGGGAAACTTTCGTCTTCAAACGAGGCCGATCCCAGGGGATAGGCCGTTTCCAGGCGGCTTTTGGCGAAATGGGGAAGCCCCGCAGCCCGGTTCGGGTGGTAACCCCTGCCCTGGTTGAAATCCGGGTTTATCCGGGCCTCCAGGACCCTGGCGTCCACCCCCTGCTCCGTCTCGCAGCGGATTCGGTTTTTATTCGCAGGCGGGTCCAATACCCAAGAGCCCGCCTTTCGGCGGGGGAGCCTTGGGGCGGTTTTGATACTGACCTTTGTTGTAAAAACATGGGTATTGGATCCCGCATACAATCCATCAGCCCTTTCAGGGCTGGCAATGAGCAGTAGGATTTATGTGCCGCTCTTCAGCGGCACCACATTGTACCTATCAGAACCAACCATACCCCGTCCGCTCTGCCTCCCCCGCGGAGCGGGCTCTTGGGTTGGTTGATTACCCTGACCGGCGTTTTGTACCTGAACAAAAAATGGCTTGAATCCGCCGGCGTCAACACGGTAAAATCGACAGCGAATGGAACTCTTATGTAAGCGAACTGGAGAAAATGGGATACGCCAAATACGTTGAGATCTACCAGAAGGCGTACAATACGTCTATGGGCTGTTAGCAGCCTGTTAAAAAAGGAGAAACGATCTATGCACACTTTTACTTACTCCGGCGCCAGGCGCAACGTGATTTCCTTCCCGCTCGGCGGCATTGGTACAGGCTCCCTCGGCCTCTCGGGGACGGGCAGGCTTATCGACTGGGAAATCTTCAACAGGCCGGCAAAGGGGAGCCTCAACGGATTTTCCCATTTCGCCATCAAGGCTGAGGACGGGAACGGCGTCATCGACGCCAGGGTGTTGAACGCCGATCTTCAGCCGCCGTATACAGGCAATGTTCAACTTGACGGGAACCATCACGGTTTTGGATACGGCCCGGAACGTTATCTCCTGACCGGCACGCCGCACTTTAAGGATTGCGTTTTTACCGGGACCTATCCTTTCGCGAAAATTGATTTTATTGATGAGAGTTTTTGCGGCAAAGTGAGCCTCAAAGCCTTCAACCCTTTTATCCCCCTGAACGACAAGGATTCAGGACTGCCTGCGGCGTTTTTCGAGATCGAAGTGGAAAATACGGATGCCAGGGCCTTAACGTACACGATCTGTCTTTCCATCGCAAACCCCTACAAGGAAGGCGGCAAACTCAACAAATTCTCAAGTCAGAATAACATATCCCAGATTCGACTGAGCCAGATTGATATGGAAAGCGCTGACATACGGTACGGGGATATGACTTTTGCGGTTATGGGCGAAAAAGATCTGAGTTATCAGGAATACTGGTACCGCGGCGCGTGGTTCGATACTATTAGCGTGTTCTGGCGGGACTTCACGTCTTTTGGGGCGCTGAAAAACCGCGCGTATCCTGCCGATCCGAAAGCCCCGGCTGCAGAAGATGCCGCGTCTCTCGCAGTGAAGGTAAAAGCCGCGCCGGGGGAAACGCGGAAGGTGCGTTTCATTCTGGCTTGGAACCAGCCGAATAACTACAACGACTGGAACGAGCATGAAGGGACAAAAAAGCCTGACGGGAGTTTCGTCACCTGGAAGAATTACTACGCGGCCCTGTGGAACGATTCATCTGAAAGCGCCCGGTACGGCCTTGAAAACTGGGACCGTCTTGAAAGCGAGAGCCGTCTTTTTGCGGACGCGCTTTTCTCGTCCAGCCTGCCCGAAAAAGCCCTGGACGCCGTAACCGCGAACATCTCGATCCTCAAAAGCCCCACGGTCTGGCGTCTTGAGGACGGTACATTCTATGGATGGGAAGGGGCTATGGCCGACAGGGGAAGCTGTGAAGGCTCCTGTACCCATGTGTGGAATTACGCCTATGCCCTGCCGTTTCTTTTTCCGGCGCTTGAACGGAGCATCCGCGAGGCGGATTTTAAATACAACCAGCGGCCCGACGGCGGTATGGCTTTCCGTATACAGCTCCCCCTGGGATCGGGCCGTTCCTCCTTCCGCCCCTGCATGGACGGCCAGATGGGCGGGGTCGTCAAAACCTACCGTGAATGGAAGATCTCAGGCGACACGGACTGGCTGAGGAAGCTCTGGCCCGCAGTCAAACGTTCCCTGGAGTTTGCCTGGTCATCAGAAAACAAGGACCGTTGGGATCCGGACAAGAGCGGCGTCATTACCGGAAGGCAGCACCACACGCTGGATATGGAACTTTTCGGCCCGAATTCCTGGCTTGAAGGCTTCTACCTCGCGGCCCTGAAAGCGGCGTCCGAAATGGCCGGGGCCTTGGGCGACGGCGACGCGGAGATGTTCCGTTCTCTCTTTGAAAAGGGAAAAGCCTGGTCGGATAAAAATCTTTTCAACGGCGAATACTTTATCCAGAAAATTGATTTAAAAGACAGAAAGTTTATTGAACAATTTGACGACTCCGCTCCTGGAGCGAATTCCTATATCGGGATGTATTGGGACGGCGAGCAGGGTGAAGTCAAATATCAGATCGGTTCCGGCTGCGCCGTCGATCAGGTTTTAGCCCAGTGGCACGCGGACCTCACGGGCCTGGGCGACATTTTCGACGCCGCCCTGATCCGGAAGGCGCTGGCCTCCGTTTACAGGTACAACTACAAACCGAGCCTGCGCTTTCACTTTAACCCCTGTCGTATCTACGGGCTTAACGACGAGGCCGGAACGGTTATCTGTGCGTGGCCGGAAGGCGTGGAAAAACAGGCGATCCCCGTGCCCTATGCGGAGGAGTGCATGCACGGTTTTGAGTACCAGGCCGCGGCGCACATGATCATCCGGGGTCTTGAGAAGGAAGGTCTCGATATTGTAACAGGCGTCCGCAACCGCTACAACGGGGAGAACCGGAACCCCTGGAACGAAATGGAATGCGGCAGCAATTATGCCAGGAGCATGGCCTCCTACGCGCTGCTGCTTGCCTATTCGGGCTTTTCCTTCGACATGACTAAACTGGAGATAGGATTTGCCCCTCTCAGGGAAGGGAAGTATTTCTGGTCCCTGGATAAGGCGTGGGGCGTTTTTGAACAGACAGGCAAAACAGGCATCCTGAGCGTACTCTACGGGACGCAGTCCCTAAAGCGCATCAGCCTGGGGTGGGCCGGTATCAGGAATATCAGCCTTGGGGAGGAAAAACTAAGTTTCAAGGCTGAAGGGAAGACTCTGGTCCTTGACGATCCTGTTGAGCTGAACGAAGGGCAGGTTCTGGTAGTATCGTAATATCCCGGGCTGCAACCGCGTTTATTGTTCCTTTTTGACCGTACTGCAGGCGTTGCAGAGCATCTCGGCAATAGCGATTCCCAGATCGTCCCTGACGCAAATACGGTAGACCGACATGGTTCTGCCTTTGGAAAGACAGGCCGATTCGGCGATAAGGCGCTTGCCCCTGGTGCTCTTGAGATAGGAGATGCTGCATGACTGTCCTACAGTGATACCCTTGTCGGCGCCCAGGGCCAGGTCCAGGTTGGAGTGGACCGCAAAGGCCAAATCAGCCAGGGTGAAGATGGCGCCGCCCTGAACCGCGCCTCCGGCGTTCCGGTGCATGTCTGTAATCTCCATGCCGCACTCAACCCGGTCCTCCCGAACCGTGTCGATGCTTATGCCCGCAGCAGCGGCATAGCGGTCGCCTGAAAAGAAGGCGCGGATCGTATCTATGTTAATTTCCATAATAAGCAGTTATATCATGTAATTAACCCATAGGGTAGGGGAGCGGTCCTCCGGCGCGGCGCTTGTACAGGGTTTCGCTGGAAATGCCGATTATACATATATGAAAAAGCCTGAATATTCGCTTTGGATTTTGGCCCTCTTTTTTCTCGTTTTAGGATGGTCCTGCAAAACCCCGGCCCCGCCTACCCTGGAAGAAACGCCTGAGAATCCCTGGGCTTCGATTTCTCTTGACCGGATCGGGGCCCGGGATCTGAATCAGGTGAATCTTGAATTTACCCTTGAAGCGGATAATCCTCGTTCTTCACCGGCTGAAGTCAGAATCGGAAATTACAAGGCCGTAATAAACGGTAAAGAGACAAACGACGGGATACGGTTTTATACGGATCAGGAAAAAACCGCGTTTCCTGTAAGTCCCGCAGCAGGGGGCCCGGGTTCAACGGAAATACCTCTTCTGCTTGAACTGGACATAGCCAGGCTCACTGCCATGGGCCTTTCCCTGGAGCACGATTACCAGGTTACCCTCACTGTGGATGTGGAATTTGTTTATCCCTCCGGGGCGCCGGTGCATGTCAGCGCCAGGGGACTTGCGGTTTTTCCCAGAATACAGGAACCGGTTTTCACGATCACCGCCATAGCGGTACTGAAGGCCGAACTTATCAACACCAGGTTCAGGGTAACGATGAAGGTGGATAATCCTAACCCCTTCCCTATGGAGCTTTCTGCCTTTAATTATGATCTCTACGGCGACGGACGCCTCTGGGCGGATGGTACGGAAAAAAACGTGCTCCGAATCCCTGCCGCAGATTCAGCGGCAACCCAGCTTTTTCTCATCATGAATTTCACCAATATGAAACGGCCCATGCTGGACCGGATTGTCGCTCTTGAGGATGTGAATTACCGTTTTGCCGGAGATGTCCAGGTTACTACAGGGATGGATTATCTTCCCAGGTTCCGCAGTGATTTTGATCTTTCAGGGTACTCAAAGGTTTATGAAAATTAGGAATACCAATCTGGAAAACTATTCCATAGGGAAGGGCAGGACGCCGTCGATGGTTTTCCTGCCCGTAAGGACCATAATGAGACGGTCCAGACCCATGGCGACGCCGGAACAGGAGGGAAAGGGCTTCCCCTGGAGGGGAAGAAAGTTTTTCCAGTACCCAGGATCTACGGCGTGCCGGACCAGGGCGCTCCGCTCTTTTTCGGCAGCTTCAGTTTCAAAAAACTTCCGCACCTCATAAGGATCGGTTTCCTCAGAATAACAGTTGGCCAGTTCCACGCCTTGGCCGTAGAGTTCCCAGCGCTGTACGGTTTTCCCTCCAGGGTTTTTGCGGGCCATACAGGGCGTAAAAGCGGGATAATCAGTTAACGCCACAAGC
>JAISZE010000035.1 GCA_031269405.1 Treponema sp.
CTGATGGTGTACTTCCCGTTATCGGCGGTTACGGCCATGTAGGACGTACCGGCTACAAATACCAGAGAGCCCAGATTTCCGGCGGTTATATTGCTGTCAAGGATCACATATCCGGTAATATTCCCTACGGCGGTTAAGGCCAGGTCTTCCGCGGTTACGGCCTGGCCGCTTGCGACCACCACGTTGGCGGCTACGGCCCGTTCCTGGGCGTCCGCAGAAGATGCGTAGACGGTATAGGTTCCGGCTTCCACCTGGTCAAAGCGGTAGGAGCCGTCCGCATTGGTGAGGACGGCGGTAACGGCGGCCCTGGCCCCCTGGGGGGCGTCATAGGAGCCGGTTCCGCTTTCTGCTATGGAGAGGGCGGCCCGGGAGGCTACGGAAGCGGTAACCAGGCCGTTGGTCTTTTCGATGGTGATTCGTATGCCGCTGTGGGCGTCTGTGGCTTCCTGGTTGCCGTAGAAGGCGCGCCCGGAAATGGAACCTGTTTCCTGCCGAGAGCGGGAATTTGTGGGGTTTTCGCAGCCCGTAAGGGCCAGAACAAGGGCAATAACGAGGGGGAAAAGAAAACTCAGCCTAAAGTGGCTTAACGGAGAACGGAGAACGGAGAACGGAGAACGGAGAACGGAGAACGGAGAACGGAGAACGGAGAACGGAGAACGGAGAACGGAGAACCGCTTTTAAGTTTATCACGAATGGGGCGGTTCCCGCAACGGGGATCGTGGGTCATGGTTTTGCTCCTTTACTATAGATAGATTACTATCTAATTATATCCCTAAATCCGCAGCCGTCAATACTTGTTTTTCCATGGCGCGGCAGTTCCCGGTATAAAATATTGAGAATTACCGGATTTTTCCGAAGCTGTGGTATTTATTATTGATTTCTGGTAATGTTGTATGAAGTTTTTGTGTATTCAGCATATATGAATTAAAATGAAGAAAAGAGCATGAAAAAAATATTCTTTACCTTGGCCTTCCTCTTAACTGCCCTGGCGGGTTTTTCCCAGAGGATGTCGGTAGTAGCGGTTTTTCCTTTTGAATTCTCCGGGCCAGGGCTGACTGCCTTTGACGCCGGATCCATAACGGATCATCTGGTAAACGAGCTGGAGTCCTGGGGGACTCTCAGTATTTTATCCGGCGGCGAAGCGGACAAGGCGGAATACCTGGTAAAGGGCGGGATTACCCGGCAGAATAACCGGGTAGTGCTGACCGCTTCTACCTATGACGCAAAAACCAATAAAGTCCTGAATACCGCCAGGGAAGAGGGGGAAACTCCGGCGGATATTTTGTCCCAGATGTTCAGTTTCGCCGCGCAGGTAACGGAAAATGTTCCGTTTCCCAATTACCTCCTGGGCAAGTGGCGCTGCGTTATCCCTACAGATGACGGTCCTCTGACTTGTATCCTGGAATTCCGTTCAGGCCGGGTCCTTATTGTGGAGCAGTACGATACCTGGGAACAGCGGGGAAATTTTACCCTCAGGTACCAGGGTTTCGGGACAGGGAGCTATTCCTACTGGGGCCACGCCAGAAGGACGGTAAGAGGATCGCCTGTTGACGGTTTTGTTTCCATCAGTCTTAAACTGGAAGACGCCCTTACCAGGTATGTTAATTTCAGCATATCCCGTCAAAATCTCAATTTTGATGATGAAAAGAACTATTTTGAACTGCTGGGAACCGGATTCGCTTGCGGGGAAATCTATAGGGCTCCCGAATCGGCAAAGCCGGAATCTTCTATTGCGTATACCAGGTTCGTTAAAATCCAATGATGCAGTTTTGGAGGATATTCTGATGAAAAAAAGCGCTGTTCTTTTAACGGCTTTCTTCCTTTTTCCTTTTGTACTGGGAGCGCAGAATAACCGGGATACCGGAAGCCGCCGCGTCCTGCCTGCGGAGCTGCCGGTGAGTTCGGCGCCTCTTTGGGAGCGGGAAATCAACGATATTGTGTTGGGCCAGCCCTTCCTCCAGGCTGAATCGGTGGTGGTGGCCTGTGAAAACGGCAGGCTCAAATCCTGGGGTATGAGCGGCGCCGCGCTCTGGGACTTTGATCCCCACGGCAAGGTCAGTCCCCATACCTCCCGGTCCCCTGAAGGGACTTCCTATGTGAGCAATGTCGCCGGGAACTTTATGGCGGTAAACCGGGTGGGCCGGGAGCTTTGGCGCATAGATTTAGGGAAACCGATGTCTCATCCGGCTGTGGTCGGCTGGGACGGCAGGATCTTTATCACTGTAGGAGCGGATCTCTACTGCCGGACGGCCTCGGGGATAGCCCTGTGGAGAGAGAACCTGGGAAGTCCGGTTGCTATGGCTCCGGTGCTGGACCACGCCGGGGGTATTGCGACATACCTTGAAAACCGGGACTTCATCAGGGTGAGCCATCTGGGTGTTGTGGAACGGTTCCACCTTGAACGCAGTCCTGCTATCATCGTGCCTATCCTCACAGGGGATTCCAACAGTTTCCTCCTCCTCTACCAGGACGGGGGGGTGGAAAATATCAAGCTGGATTTTAAGAGTTCCCGGGGAGGTATGCTTTCCAGGACCCGGCTGCCTTCGCTGCCTGTTTCACCTGTTTCCGCTGTGGGCTACCGGCACGAGGCGGCGGTAACGATCAGGGACGGCAGGGTGCTCCTTATCTCTGGAACTGCGGGCCAGATTCGCTGGACGGGAAACAGCCACGAAACCGCCGCGGAACGGGGCGCCGGGAATCTGGCCCTCAATGACGCATCGATGGTTTTTGACGAACGGGGGATCTTTTCCCTCTCCCGCCATGGGGCTACTGCCTTTGCCGCTAACGGCAGACGGCGCTGGCTGCTCCGGGTCCCGGAGACTTCGGCTATTCCCGCTTTGAGCAGCGAGGGCCTTGTCTACGCCTGCGGGAAGGACCAGATCCTCAGAGAGTACAAAATCGACAACCAGGTACGGAACATCCCCCGGTCTATGTACGGCCCGGACCCGGAAGGAACCTATGGTCTTGGCCACCCCCCTCCTTCGCAGTGGGCGAGTATCGAAGGCCGTTATGATGAAAGGTTCATAGCTGCTATGTACGATGAGATCGACAGGGCTACCCGTTCGGGCCAGGTAGGGGAAATGGAACCTGAATATGTGGCGTACCTCATGGAAATGATAGGCTACTTTCTGAACAATCCCCATGGTTCCCTGGTACGGGCGCCAATCAAGGTCCCCCAGCGCATTGAGTTTATCCGCCTCCTGGCCCGCATGGGTTCCCGGGAGACTATACGTTTCCTGGTAACTATTTACAACCGGGACCCTGAACCTTCGATAAAGGCGGCGTGCTGCGAAGCAATCGGCAGGATCGGCGTTGATCCTAAAGGGGAGGCCATACAGGCTTATACTTTCCTGCTCTCGCGGGATAACGCCAACAGGGATTCCCAAACCTTGCTTTCGGCATCGGACTCCATCGCCGCTCTCTGCCGCTTCTCGGGGCCTCCTCTGGCAGGGGACGGTATTCTGCTTCTGACCCAGATCGCCCGGTTCCCGGACTTCCGCTCTGACGTACGCAAACGCGCCCAGGATCAGCTAAACGCCTTGCGGCAGGAAGGGCTCGATAAGGTTATTCAATAGGACGAAGCCGTGCTCATCAGCGTTGCTTTTATAAGGTTCTACTTCCTCGGCTTAACTACCTGATCCCCGGTCCTGATATAGACTGTTGAGTCCGGGGGTACAGACTCGGTGATCCAGACGCTGCCTCCCAGGATGCTGCCCCGGCCTATCACGGTTTGCCCTCCCAGGATGGTGGCGTTGGCGTAGATGGTAACGTCGTCCTCGATAGTGGGGTGCCGTTTTTTGTCGGCTTCTTCCTTTTTGACTGAAAGGGCCCCAAGGGTAACTCCCTGGTAGAGCTTGACGTTTTTGCCGATAACCGTGGTTTCCCCGATAACTACGCCGGTGCCGTGGTCGATAAAGAAGGATTCGCCGATTTGCGCGCCAGGGTGGATGTCGATGCCGGTGCGGCTGTGGACGAATTCGCTCATCATCCTGGGGATAAGGGGCACCTCGCGGGTCCAGAAGAAGTGGGCCAGCCGGTGAACCACGATAGCTTGAAAACCGGGGTACGAGAGGATCACCTCTGCGGTGCTTTTAGCCGCAGGGTCGCCCCGGAAAGCGGCTTCCATGTCCAGGGCCAGGGCGGCAAGGATCTTCGGGATTTCCTCGAAAAAGTCCTCTACCACCAGTTCCGCGGCAGCCCGGCAGCCTCCATGGCTGCCTCCGTAGTCCCGGGAAATTTCGTCCAGATCCCGGCCCTGGCGTACGGCAAAACCGATGCTCTTTTCCACTTCCCTGATAAGTTCCCGCGCCAGGTGGTTGGCTTTTTCGCCGGTAATGAGCCTGAGGTTATGGCGATCCAGATCTCCTTTTTCCCAAAAACCGGGAAAAAGAAGCTCGTCCAGGCTGTTGAGTATGTCCTCTATACCTTCCCTGCTCGGAAGGCCCCAGCCTGAATGGTTCACAAGCCCGTAAGAATCATAAGAATCAACAAGCGCTTCGATGCTTTTGTCAAGACGCCGCATAGTCTACTTCCCCGCCGCTATAGGCTCGCCTTCGCCGGAATCGGCAAAACGGGCGTTATGGCTCCCGGCTTTGTCCACCAGGGTAGAAAGATCGTCGCCGCCTTTGAAGCGCAGGACGTTGACCATGAAGATGTTGAGTTTGTTCACGATATTAGGGGGCAGGAGGTTCCCGTCAACTTCAACCGAAAGCACCGGATAGTTCCGTTCCCTGGCCCAGGGGGTAAAAAGGCCCTCGATGACCCGGCCTATAAGGCAGGCGAAGGGGCTGATGTTCACGATTCCCGAATAGCCGTGTTCCATAGCCACTGCGGCGCTGCCGGAAGACACGGCGATCTCCGAATTGAGTTCCAGATTCACAAAATGCTCCTGGGCGTACTTCATGATCTCGTGCATGTCATGGGGGGTCTCGGGTATAAGTCCTGTAGGTTTCAGGATTGAAAGGGTTTTTACTTCAATAGAGTGCTTCCACCATTCCTCGATACCCAGCATTTTAAGATCCCGCCAGGGTTTGGAGAAAAGCCGGGCGCCTCTTTTCCGCAGTTTGATGAGTTTTTTGAGCGCATACTCCCGCACAAAGTCCAGGTAGTGTATCCATTCGGAAATACCCGCCACTTTGACTACAATGCCGCGCTCGCTCATAAGGTCCGTCAGTTCCCCTACGGCAAAGTCGTCCCGGCGCACGTAGATCTCCCCTACAATGAGCACCCTGGGACAGTCCGCAAGTTTCCGCTTAAGGGGGATCTTTTTTACGTCCTGAGCCACCTGCTCAAGTTCTTTCCAGATACCTTTGGGGTTGTGTTCCACAGCGTGCATGACCCTGCGCCAGGAATGTTCAAAATCTTCTACCGCCTGTTCAGGATCCGCCGCTGTCGCCTTGAGGGCGGTCTGGATGTCCTTGAGGTAATCTGAAAGCACAAAGCCCTTCCACATCTCTTTGGTGAAATTGGGCCCCAGTTCCCCGTAGGAATTGTCCGCAGAAAGGATGAAAAGAACCACGTTTTCAAGGCGCAGGTCTTTAAAGAGGTTTTCGTAGAACACGTAATACTGGCCTGTTCTGCAGGGCCCTGAAGTGATAGGCACAAAGAGAAGATAGAGCTCGTCTTTGCGGTACTTTTCGCTGAAAAAGAATTGCAGGGCGCTGCCCAGGAGCAGGTGGCTGGGCACACATTCCTTGCCCGACGCGTGGGCCCGGGCTATCTGAATGGTTTTGACCGTAGCCACAGGCAGGGCTTCGGCGTTGATGCCCAGGCCCCGCACCGCCGCGCCAATGTACTCCGTGGAGATGGCGCCCATGTTGGAGAGCAGCACCTTCACCCGCTTGTTGCCTGCGATGGGAACTCTTTCGCCTGTTTTTTCGTTGTCGATACGGAGGTCAAAATTCCCGCTCTGTTGCTTTTCAGCCACGAACTTCCAGCCGTTACTGTAACGCTCGGCCTCAATGGCGTCTTTTTTGGCCCTGTAGCCGTCGATGATGTCCAGGAACGCTTCCACACGGGTATCCACCCCGGCGTCCGCGGAATG
>JAISZE010000075.1 GCA_031269405.1 Treponema sp.
AGAAGGCTCCTCAGGTAATCAGGCGGCGGCAGGGGGGTCAGGAAAGCCCGCTGGGGGACGATAAACACCCCCTGTTCCCCTGCGGCCAGGGAGGAAAGCGCTGCGCTGCGTTCCCCGAAGACCGCCGAAAGGGGGGATATTTCCCGGTAAGGCATGGTCCCCCACCAGGGGAACAGGACCGCCGGAACCCCCGCAGTTTCCAAGTCCCGGCCCAGGGCGCCGGCTTCAGTATCGGAAGAGACCACCGCCAGATACGTCCCCGGACGGACCTGGTAGATAAGGGACATTAAAACAGCGGTAAAAGCCCCTTCGGAAGCGTCGATTTCCAGAGGGAATTTCCCCTCCCTGCAGGCTTTTAGAATCCCGGCAGTTGAGGCTGAAGAAGCGGCTCTTTTTTGCAGAACAGGAAAGGATAAGGTATTCATTAGGATCTACCGATTACTATAATATAGTATATGGAGACTAATGGTGAAGCGTAACGTCAGGCTTTTCCCAGCCTTGTTCCTCGTATTCGGGCTTTCATGCGCCCTCTGGGGGGCTGATACAGCCGGAAGCGCGGGTATCACGCTCAATATCAGGTATTTCGATAAACGGATCTACTACCTCGAAAAGGATCCCATCATTGTGCAGATCACAGTGGCCAATAAAGGCCCGGCGGTTTTCCGGTTCCGCCTAGCGGACGAGCGGGCCTTTTCGGTGGATTTTGAAGTCCGTACTACCGCTAACAGGACCGTAGAAGCCGCGGACGCCCTGATCCGCAAACGGAGCCAGAGCCGGCAGGTCTATTTCCGGGAAATTTCCGTAGAACCAGGCGAATCCTTTTCCTTTGTAGAAGATCTTCGGGATTACGCCCTCCTCGACCGGAGCGGGTCTTACATAGTCCGGGCCCGGATTTTCCCCGAACTCTACTATCCCCTTTCCGAAGCCTCAGACGCCGCGGCATCGGGAACCGTCAACCCCCTGGAATCCAACCGCCTGAGCCTCGATATACGCCCTCCCCTTATCCCCGGCCCCGGCGGGGTCCCCCTGGCCCTGGACGTGGAGACTAACGCCGTCCTAGTCCGGGAAAAGCTGCCTCCCGACGAAGTAGTCAGCTACCTTATCACCGCCAGGCAGAAGGAACAGTGGGAAAAATTCTTTCTCTATCTGGATCTTGAAGCCATGCTTTCCCGGGATTCCTACCGCCGCCGCCAGTGGCTCTCAGAATCCGAAGAAGGCCGCCAGCGCATGATAGCCCGTTACCGGAACGAACTCCAGGGCGCGGTTACGGACGGCGACATTGCCACTATCCCCAGGGAATTCACCATTGAGCGGACCCAGTACAACGCCGAAGAAGGGAGCGTTACGGTGCTGGAATATTTCAAAGCAGGGACCTATACTGAGAAAAAACGGTATACCTATTATCTCCGCCGGAAGGATGATATTTGGGTTATCGCAGATTATTCAGTAGTGAACCTGGGAACCGAATAAGGTGCGGGAATGAAACTGCTTTTGGTGCTGGGCTCCGACAAGACATACAATCTCATTTCCCTCTATGTTAAGCCCCTGGGGTTTGAACTCATCCGTTACCACAACGCGATCAAGGCAATGGACAACCTTGACGAAACCGATCCTTCAGGGATCATCATCAGCGCCCAGGATTTCCCCAGGCATTGGAAAACCATAGTCCAGTTCGTGCGGAACGAGCGGGCCAAGGACGTGTGCCCCATTATCATCCTCAAAGGAGATAACTTCCCGCTTGAAGAAACCTCCAAGGCCTTCTACCTTGGCGTAAGCGGTATTGTAACGGAAAGCCTGGACAACGCTTCTGAAGTGGACCGCCTCCAGGGAATCCTCAGCCGCTACATGCCTGTAGAGGAAAAACGCCGTACCCGCCGCTACCACGCCGAGAACTGGCAGCGAATCAACTTTGCCTTCGCCAATCCCAAGGACCAGATCATCATCACCGGGGAAGTCAAGACCATCTCTTCAGGGGGCCTTTCATTCCTGCCGGATTATTCCAATGTGATGAAAGACATCATGCTGAACATGGAAATCACCGAGTGTTCCCTCCGTGCCGGGGACTCCATCCTTTCCCCGGTGTGCCGCCTTGCACGTACAGGCCGCATCGTGTCCATGCAGTTCCTGTCCTTCCAGGACAACGAACAGGAAGTTCTGGACAAGTACCTGGAAAGCCTTCCTTTAGAAGAATTCAAATACAAAGAGAAATAAACTGCACAGGAAAAAGCCTGGTCCGTTCACCGGCGCAGACCGTGTAAATACAAATCGTAAAAGTGGTTAGTCGGGCCGTGGCCCTTGCCTATAGGGAGGGAATGTTCTATAGCGGTAGTTACGTATTTTTTCGCCCTTTCTACGGCGTCCTTCATGGGGCAGCCCAGAGCCAGGTTGGCGGCTATAGCGGACGAGAGGGTGCAGCCTGTGCCATGGGTGTTTTTGGTGTTGATCCTGGGCGATGAGAAGCGGAAGAATTCCCTGCCGTCGTAGAGAAGATCCAACGCGTCGCCTGAGGAATGGCCGCCTTTGATCAATACCTGGGAGCAGCCCATTTTGATGATCAGCTTTGCCGCTTGTTCCATATCCTTTTCATCAGCGATTTTCATGCCCGCTATTTTTTCCGCCTCAGGGATATTAGGGGTGATAAGATCCGCCCTGGGCAGTATGTATTTGATAAGGGTGTCAATGGCATTGGGATCCATCAGGGGGGCGCCGTTCTTGGCGTACATCACAGGATCGATTACCACATTGGCGGGCCGGTACTGGTCCAGCTTGGCGGCTACGGTTTTCATCAACCCTCCGGTGGAAAGCATGCCTATTTTTACCGCGTCGGTCCCGATATCCTCGTAGACCGCATCGATCTGCTGCCCCACCATCTGCGGGCTCACATCCTCTACAGCGATAACCCGGCTGGTGTTTTCAGCAACCACTGAAACAACAGCGCTCATGCCGAATACCCCGTGGGCAGAGAAGGTTTTTAAGTCCGCTTGAATGCCCGCTCCCCCTGAACAGTCGGATCCGGCAATAGTCAAGGCTTTTTTCATTTTTGGCTCCTTTGATTTTTTTGTCGAAATTGCGCCCAGTATTCTCCTCCTGAACCTCAGCCCCGCCGTGCCTGCCAGGGCGGTTACCAGGAAGAACGATAAAAACATAACCCAATTGCCCTGGATCATAGAATCCCCCATGACAGCAGTGGTAAGGATAGCCGGAATACGGGCAAAAACCGAGACAGCCGTAAAGGTATGGAGCGGAAGGCCGCTCAGAGGCGCAAACCAGGTGAGCATGTCCTTTGGCGTCCCGGGAATAAGGAAAACGATAAAAACCGCCCTGGCGGCCCGGTCTGAATCGGCGAGGAATTTCCAGGACCGGATATTTTCTTCCCCAAAGAAGCGCCGTATCAGCGGAAGGCCGAATTTTTTTACTGCCAGAAAAACCGCCGAAGAAGCGATGACGCAGCCCAGGACGCAGACAGCGGTTCCTCCAAGGGCGCCGTAAGCGGCCCCGGCGATAAGTTCCACAGGCCCTCCGGGAATAACCGCCAGGATAATCTGGACTATCTGGAGCCCCAGAAGAACCGCTACGCCCTTAATCCCAAGCCCCGTTACCCAGGCGCTGAACTGTTCACGGTAAACAGGATCCCTGAGATCCTTGATAAAAGGCCAGAAGATAACCGTAAGGGCCAGAGCGGCGGCGGCGAAGGCAAGAATCAAAACAACAAAAGGCCCCGGTTTTTTCATAGCTTCGCCCCAAAGGCGCTGAAAAAATTCCGCTCCGTAATAGCCTCCAGTTCCCGGGCCGTCCCTCCGGGACCGCCCTTTCTAAGTTCCCCGGCGGCATTGAGGATAACAGGAAGGTCCGCCCAGGACGAAAAAGACTTTCCCCTGAGCGGCTGCCAAGGGGCGTCGGTTTCCAAAAGCAACCTTTCAACCGGCAGCGCGGCGAAACAGCGCCGGGCCTCGCGGTGGTTATTGACAAGCGCTGCGCCGAAAGAGAAAAAAACATTCACACCCCGGCGGATAAGCGATTCACCTTCGCCAAGAGTCCCGGGCCAGGAATGAAATACAACAGCAGGCAGCTTTTTTAGTTCCCTGGTAAAGGGAAAAATTTTATGCATCGCCCTGCGGACATGGAGTATCAGGGGCAGCCTGTAGCGCAGGGCTGTTTCAAGATGCAGGGCAAAAACTTCGTCCTGTATTTTTTCAGTCGTTCTAAAGGCTTCGTTAAAAAGATCAAAACCCGTCTCTCCTACAGCTTCAAGCCTGCCCTGGGCCGCAAGGGCGGTCAAAAGCTCCAGCCCATCGCTGACTGCCCCTCTTCCGGGCCCTGCATGTTCAGCGCTTGCGGGAAGCTGGGGATGGACGGCAAAACAGCGTACCAGAGGCGGCGCCCCTTCCGCAGAAGCTTTCAGAGCCATGGATTCAAGGTGTTCAAACTGCTCCAGGTTCCAGGAATTCCCGGCGCAGGCAGCGCGGTATTTCAGGCGTTCCGCTTCGGAGTCGGGCAGATATTCCAGGAGATCGAAGGGATGGCAGTGGGCGTCGGTCATCATTGTTTTTGGAGATACCGTTCTTCTTCGCTGAAGATACAGCCGCAGTACTTCTGCATATAATACCCCTGTTCCCGGGCCCGGCGCTGCCCTTCGCGGAAAAAGGGCCGGAAATCCCGGTACAGAAAGGCTATACCGTTACGGGCCGCTAGATCTTCGCCGAGCTGCTTTATAAGCCCGTGGTTTTGATACGGGCTGATAAGGAGGGTAGTCGAAAAAGCCCCGTACCCTTCCCTGGCGGCCAGAAGGGCGGCTTTTTCCAGCCGCATCCGGTAGCAGAAAAGGCAGCGTTCCCCGGAGGGGGCTCCGGGCCCCAGGGCGGCAAGAAAGCGGCGGAGGCCGTATTCATCCTCCAGAATAAGGTCCAGCCCCTGATCTTTCGCTAAAGCCGACAGGGAATCCCTGCGGGAACGGTATTCCGTAAACGGGTGGATATTGGGATTGTACCAGAACAGGCCGGGCCGCAGCCCCTCTTCTCCCAGAACCCGAAGGCACTCTACGGAACACGGGGCGCAGCAGGCGTGAAGCAGCACTTTCATACTATTATACTATTAATATACCGCCCAGGGCGCAATACGAATAAGCACCGGTATTAAAAACCGCCGGATTTTAAAAAAATTTTAAAAAATTCTATTTACAAGTTCCGTATGAGGGGTTTACAATAAACCAGGAGCATAACATGAACAAAAGTATCGGTCTCTTGCTTGTGAACATTTCCGTGGCCCTCTATCTTTTTGCTACAGGAATTCTGGGCCTTTCGGGAAAAAGCTGGTTTAAGGAAGGGGAAATCCGCCGGGCGGTAACCGGGATTTTCAAAGGCGATATTGCCGAAATCCTTATTGTCATTCTGGCGGTTCTTGCTGTCGCCGCAGGGGTATTCATACTCCTCAAACTGTTTGGCATAGAAATTGCCATAACGGAGCTTCTGCTCGTCATCCTCGCCATTGTCTGGGTGGTTTTTATCATCCTGATCGATGTTATCTATCCCCTTAACCATAGGGGCGTCAATTTCATTGACTGGCTCAGGAGCCTCGGTTCCCACCTGATAGTCCTGGGCGGCATAGCCCTGGCTACCGAGCGTTTCGGGGGCTGACGCCGCCAAGTTATTCGTGCTGAGAGGTCTAATGCCCCGCTTTTAGGGCGGGGTTGTTACTTGTCCCTGTCTGTCCGCGCCATCCGCTGGTAATTCTTTAGCCCCTGTTTTGAAAAAATCCCGTTTTTTTACAAAAATTCAGAAAAAAACTTAAAAAAAGTGAAAAACCGCTTGACAGGTTAAATCTTAGCAGGGTATAACACTTATAGTTGTAGTTATATAGAGCTAACTGTAACTTTTTTTATACAGGAGGAGCCATGACGTCTATGTCCCGATATACCCTGCCCCTAAGCTTTTGCCGCGCCTGTTGTCCGGCAGGGCGGTTTGGCGGGCTCTTTCTGCCCATAGTTCCTATTTACCCCCCCCCCCTGTATATAGTGTATACTTTTTAATAACACCGCTGGAT
>JAISZE010000086.1 GCA_031269405.1 Treponema sp.
TTCCGAAACTTAACCAGGTCCAGAAAATGTATCTCGCATACTTCCGAAAGCATTACCTCTTTATGCCGGTCTTCCCATAAATGATAGCTCGTGTGGTAATCGTCTACCGGAAACAGGCCGAAGTCCACTATGTTTATGCCTATCACCGGGACAAGCTCGCTGTAGTCCTTCCCGGACCGGAAGTCCCAGGCGTATTTCCGGCTCCAGTAGTAAAGGCTCCGTTTCTCGATGTTGTACCGGTTCTTTATCTGTACCTCTATGTTTACCATTGAACGGTTCAGGAGCTTCCCCAGAACGTCCAGCTTTCCCGTCTTTCCGCCCGCGATGTCCGCCGGAAGGTCCTTGTTTTCCAGGATTTCGACGGATTGCAGGCTGCCTTTGCCTGTCCGCTCCAGGGCGGCGTTGAGAAACGCCAGAAGCTGGGTTTCATCGCCTTTCTCTCCCATAATCTTCTGAAATGCGAAATCGTTCAAGACTTTTAGCCTGTTTGCCATGTATCCCTATTCCTTACTATTACTATACCCTGTTCCGGGCATTTTGCAAAGGATATGCCTGCGGGGCGGGATGAACGCATAGAAATAAGATTTTACCGCGAACCGCACGAACCAACACGAACGGAAGAAAAACGAAGAGCGGAAAGCGTAAAAATCCGTGATTTTCGCCTTCCCAAACCTGGAAAAGGACCGAAAACTTAAAAACCTGTTCCGTGATATCAGGGGCGGCTTGATCTTTTTTAACCCTTGGCTTAAAGTAGGGCTATGAAACAGAAAGCCAGGCAGGCCCGCCTTGTGCTGGAAGACGGTTCAGAATACTCAGGCTGGTCTTTCGGTAAAGCCAGATCCCAGGCTGGGGAAGTGGTTTTTAATACCAGCATGACAGGATACCCCCAGTCCCTGACGGATCCCAGTTACAAAGGCCAGATTCTGGTGTCCACGTATCCACTGGCAGGGAATTACGGGGTCCCGGTGATGCCGAAAACCGGGGAGCCTTTTACGGATGATCAGGGCATCCCGCTTCATTTTGAATCCCCGCAGGTCCAGGTTTCGGGTTTTGTGGTTGCCGAAGCCTGCGGGGAGCCCAGCCATTTCGCATCAGGTTCCACGCTTTCGCTGTGGCTCGAAAAGAACAATGTACCGGGTATCTGCGGCGTCGATACCCGTTCCCTCACGGAACGGCTTAGGGAGCACGGGGTCATGCGGGGGAAGATCCTGGCAGAGGGCGGCAGGGACGTAACGATGGATTCGGGAATCATCCCCAACCCTGTGGCGGAGGTTTCCAATCCAGAGCCCAGGTCCTTCCTGCCTCCCGGCGCCGGGGGCGGAACGGCGCGGCTCCTCAGAATCGCACTTATCGACTGCGGGGCTAAGGCTAACATAATCCGCTGCCTTCTGGCCAGGAATGTGGAAGTTATACGCCTTCCCTGGAACCACGACCTCAAGGGCGTCGACTACGACGGTCTCTTTCTCTCTAACGGCCCCGGAGATCCCAAGGCATGCGGCAGGACTATCGCTATGGTGCGGCGGGCCTTCGAGGTGAAGAAGCCTATCTTCGGTATCTGCCTGGGGAACCAGATTATGGCCCTGGCCGCAGGGGGCGACACGTACAAGCTCCCTTACGGCCACCGGGGCCAGAACCAGCCCTGCGCCGAAGCGGGAACAGAGCGCTGTTACATCACCAGCCAGAACCACGGGTACGCTGTCAGGGCGGAGACGCTTCCCAAGGGCTGGGAGCCCTGGTTCGTCAACGCCAATGATAATACTATAGAGGGGATCCGTTCCGGTTCCTGTCCCTTTTCGGCAGTCCAGTTCCACCCCGAAGGCTGCCCCGGCCCCCGGGACACGGAGTTTCTTATAGACCGGTTCATCGGCCAGGTGCGGGAAACGGTAAGGAAACCTATATGGTAACTACAGTAAAAAACACGGTAAAAACCGTCCTTGTCCTGGGGTCGGGGGGGCTTAAAATCGGGCAAGCCGGGGAGTTCGACTACTCGGGGTCCCAGGCCCTCAAGGCCCTGCGGGAAGAGGGGATCAGGACGGTCCTCATTAACCCCAACATCGCTACTATCCAGACCAGCGAGGGTATGGCGGACGCTACGTACTTCCTGCCGGTAACGCCTGAGTATGTGCGGCGGGTTATCGAGAAGGAAAAACCCGACGGCCTCCTCCTCTCATTCGGGGGGCAGACCGCCCTTAACTGCGGCGTGGCCCTGGACCGGGAGGGGGCGCTCTACAAATACGGCGTACAGGTGCTGGGTACGCCGGTAAAGGCCATTGAGGACACTGAGGACCGGGAGCGCTTTGTGGAACGCCTGGCCGAAATAGGCGCGCTGGTTCCCAAAAGCATCGCCGTGTCCGCTGAAGGGGGCACGGACGGCGCCCTGGAGGCGGCAGGAAAAATCGGCTATCCCGTGATGGTCCGGGCAGCTTACGCCCTGGGGGGTTCAGGTTCCGGCATTTGCCGCAATGAGGCGGATATACGCCGCCGCTGCGACCGGGCCTTTGCGAAAACCAGCGAAACCGGCTCCGCCCCTCAGGTGCTGGTGGAAGAATGGCTCGGGGGTTGGAAAGAAATTGAGTACGAAGTGGTGCGGGACAAATACGACAACTGCATCACGGTGTGTAATATGGAAAATTTCGATCCCCTTGGAATCCACACCGGTGAGAGTATCGTTGTAGCTCCGTCCCAGACCCTTACGGATTCGGAATACCATAAGCTCAGGCGCATTGCTATTGAGGTGATACGCCATCTGGGCATCATCGGGGAATGTAATATCCAGTACGCCCTTGATCCTTTGAGCGAAGACTACCGCATCATCGAGGTGAACGCCCGGCTTTCCCGGTCTTCTGCCCTGGCGTCCAAGGCTACAGGTTACCCCCTGGCCTGTGTGGCGGCCAAGCTCGCTCTGGGCTACTCTCTGAGGGATATTGAAAACCGCATCACCAGGGTAACCAAGTCGTGCTTTGAGCCTGCCCTGGACTACATCGTGGTAAAGGT
>JAISZE010000034.1 GCA_031269405.1 Treponema sp.
CCCCCCCCCCCCCCCCACCCCCCCCGCCCGCCCCCCCGCCCCCGCGCCCCCCCCCCCCCCCCCCCCAACACCCCTCCGTATGCTCATTCGTTTCCTCCCTGGGCATAGAGGTGGCACGATACCATGTGATCCCCGGCGGTAACAGGCTCCGGCTTTTTCACATCGCAGAGTCCCGCTATTTTTTTTCCGCACCGTTCCGCATAAGCGCAGCCCTGAGGCACCGTATACGCCCCCGGAACCGTTCCCTTGATATAGCTGAGCTTGACCCCTTTCGGGTCCGTCACCTGGGGCACTGAGCGGAGCAGATCCCTGGTATAAGGGTGAAGGGGGTTCTTAAGGACTTCGCCGGTAGAAGCGTATTCGATAATATAGCCCAAGTACATCACTGCCACTATGTCGCAGGTTTCGGCGATAATGCCGAAGTTATGATTAATCATCAGCATGGACATGCCGTATTCCTGCTGGAGATCTTTGAGAAGATTGAGAATTTGGGCCTGGACGGTTACATCCAGGGATGTGGTCGGTTCGTCGGCAATAAGGAGCCTGGGATGGGCCGCCACAGCCATGGCTATCATGGCCCGCTGCCTCATGCCCCCGGAAAGCTGGTAGGGGTATTCATCAATGCGTTCTTCAGGCTTGGCGATTCCCACTTTGCGGAGCAGGCCGATCACATAGTCCCTCCACCCGGTTTTGGGCAGATCCGTATGGAGCCGGACCGCTTCGGTTATCTGATTACCGATGGTATAAACAGGACAAAAAGAGGTCATAGGCTCCTGAAAGATCATGGCCATCTCTTTTCCGTGCACCAGGGCGGTGCGCCGGTCCTTTTTGTCCAGTTTGGTCACGTCAAACACCCCCTCCGGGGCGTTATACATAATGGAACCTGACTCAACCCAGCCGTTATCCGGCAGAAGCTGCATCATGGCATTGGCGGAGACGCTCTTGCCACAGCCCGATTCGCCGACAATCCCCATGGTTTTGCCGGCTTCTATGTCGTAATTGACGCCGTTCACCGCATACACGATTCCTTCATCAGTTCTGAACCGTACATGAAGATCCCGCACTTCTACCAGGTTTTCCATTATTGTTATTGTATCATGCCATTTTTTGAGCTGTCAAGAGAAATTTTAAAAAAGTTACGGTTTTTCTTGACAAAATCATAGGAGTCGCCCTCGCGCTCCACAGACACGCCTCCTTCCTTACATGTGATTTCTGACATACGCAATAAGCTCATCCGCCTCCTGGGGGGTATTTGCCCATGTTGAAAAATAGAGCAGCCTGGGATCCAGTTCCTTAAAGCGGGCTTTGATTTCATCAGGGTACCAGTCGTAGAGCCAGAGCCGCTTCCCGGCCTTCTGGATTTTTTTGAGCAGGGCCATCCATTCTATGGTCCGCTTCTGCCCGGCGCCGGGAACCCATTGGATCGCGTCTATGGATTTTATGGCCAGGATTTCGTCAAGGTGGGCCAGAGCGCCTATGCCGTCATAGTGGTACACGTTGTGTTTTAGGCACGAGGCCTCGTACTCCAGGGCGGGAACCACAAAACGGCGGCACATTTCCGGGCTGATCATGAGGGAAAAATCGCACTGCAATGTCGCAAACTTTCCTTCGCTGTAGGTAGGAGCCCATCCTATATAGCTGTTCTTATCCATGTCCCCTGCCTCCGCCACGGCGTCCACCACCTGGGGAAACAGGGGCAGGATCTTTGCCAGCACCCTCTCTACCCTGTCGGGGTCATCGGCCAGATCAAAACAGAGATTCTCGGAACCCCGGGCGGCCATGATGGCGTCTATATTGCTGTGGAGATCCAGCATGGAAATAAAAAAACGGCCCCCGGCGAATTCCCGGGCGGTCCTAACAAAGTCAAGGATCTTCGCGAAATACCCGCCCGGAGACATATCCAGCCGGACATCAGCCTCGGTATAATCATCATTCCAAAAAGGATGCACCCAGGAGGTGGCAGCCTCTTCGCTGTACTCAATTGTTCCGCCCAAAAACGCGGCGAACTGATCCGGCCCCAGACTGCACTCGTAGCAGGGCAGGGCCTCGCCTGCGTAATAGGTGTTTTCCATGTTAAAGGCAAACCGTTCCAGGGCGTCCCGGTAATTTCCCGACTCCGCCCCGTACAGGTAAGGAAGGGATACTCGTTTATCAGTCAGGGGAGCGGTTACGCTTATCAAGGGCCGGTCGATAAGCTCACCTTCCCAAAAAGTCTTAAAGTACTGTTTTTTCCGGTCAAAATCCGCGATATTCATAGCGCTCCTATCTTTTTGCTCCATGAAAAAAATATTTATACAGGCATACGCCTGCATTTCACGGAATAATCGCAGAAATAATCCCGCTTCAGGGCCGACGGACTGCCCTTCCACCGCCCGGCGAAGGAGACGGCAGCACCGCCAAGACTGCCCAGGCCCTCCACGATACCCCAGCGGCCCGGACCATGACGAAATTCTTGATCCGGGGGATTACATCCGCCTTTTTGGGACTTTTTAGCCTGATTCCTGAGGATGGAACGCTGCATCAGATCGTTGATAGTTCTGCCGGCTTCTACCAGGTTTTCCATTAACGTTATCGTATCATGCCATTTTTTAAGTTGTCAAGGGAATTTTTTCATTTTTGAAAGATTTTTCTTGACACTTTTTGATTTTTCAGGCTTAATAATGAGGTATTGTCCTGTTGTTCCCATTAACGTTATCGGTATACCGGGTTTTTTAAACGTTACCATAGAAATGAGGTTAAAGAGGCAAAATTGCAAAAACGTGTAAAGCTCAAGGACATCGCCGAAAAGACCGGCTTTACTATCAATACCGTCTCCAGGGCGCTCAAGGGCAAGAGCGATATTTCGGATGAGACCAAGAAAACCGTCAACAAGGCCGCTGAGGAGATGGGTTACATACGGGATTTCGCCGCCAGTTCCATGCGTTCCGGCCAGACCAATACCATCGCCGTAATAGTCGGCGATATTGCCAACCCCTTCTTCGGCTCCCTGGTACGGGACATTGAAGTAAACGTCAAGAAGTCGGGGCTTACGGTTATTATCTACAATGCAAGTGAAAATTCAGAGCAGGAACAAGAGGCGATTCTTTCGGCCTACAGCAGGAAAGTTGACGGCATTATCATCTGCCCTGTCCAGGAAAACACCGGCAATATCAGGCTGATACAAAAACTGTCGGTTCCCTTTGTTCTGGTGGGCAGGTACTTCAAAAACCTAAAGGTTGATACGGTGCACTGGGATGACCTGAAGGCCGGCGAGCTTGCGGCGGGCTATCTGCTTGACCGAGGCCATGTGAATATCCTCTACATAGGCGCCCCGCTTTACATCTCAAGCGGCAGGGACAGGCTTCAGGGTTACCGGAACGCTTTTAAAAAGCGGAATATGCCGGTCAAAGAAGAAATGATTCAGATTACCAGCGCCATGGAAGGCAGGACCAGAGACGCTATTATCAACATACTCGAAAACGGACCGTCTTTCACCGCGGTAATGGCCCACAGCGACCTTATGGCTTATGAAGTCCTCTACGCCCTGCGGGGCCGCCATACTCATATCGAAGTAATCGGCTGCGATGATATTCAGGGCAAGCTCATGCTCCCCTTAAGCTTTCCCAGCATCGGCTCCCTGGATGACGAAGCCCGAATCTGCGTAGAACTGCTGTTAAACCGGATCAACAGCAAAAATAACGGCAAACCAAAACTGGTTGTTTTGGATGTAGAACTTACCAATATTCAGCCCCGCTGATTAACTAAGGAGAGAATTGTATTATGGAAAAGATCACCTTTGCGCTGTTCTTCGGAAACCGGGGATTCTTCCCCGGGGAACTTATTGCGGATGCCCGGAAGGAACTCACCCGGGCTGTCGAAGCCGCCGGCTACGGGTACATCCTTATGGATGAAGGAGCCACCCGTTACGGCGCGGTGGAAACCAGAGAGGAGGGCCGGAAGTACGCGGCCTTCCTCAAGGCCAACGCGGGGAAGTACCAGGGGGTTATCCTCTGTATGCCCAACTTCAGCGACGAGAACGGCGCCCAGGCGGCCCTTTCGGACGCGGGGGTTCCCATCCTGGTTCAGGCTTACCGGGACATGCCGGGGAAGCTGGATTTTGCCCACCGCCGGGATTCCATGTGCGGCAAATTTGCCATGTGTAACGTGCTGCGCCAGTGCGGTATCAAATACACCATCATCCCGCCTTTTACGGTCGATCCGGGCGAAGCGGTCTTTAAGGAACATATTGAAGCCTTTGCAGGGATCTGCCGTACCGCGGCGGGAATGAAACGGACCAATATCGGCGCCATCGGGGCCCGGACCACGGCCTTCAAGACCGTCCGGGTGGACGAGATCGGCCTGCAAAACCACGGCGTTAATATAGAAAGCTTTGATCTTTCTTCTATTTTTAGGCTGATGAATGACGCACCGGCGGATCGCATTGCGGCCAAAAAGAAAAAGCTGCTTGAAATCACGGAATTCAAGCATCCCGAGGCCAAGCTGGATTCCATTGCCCGTTTCGGCGTAACGGTGGATAAACTCATTGAGGAATACGATCTCCACGCCGTGGCCATACGCTGCTGGGACGAACTGGAACTTGCCTACGGCGTAGCGCCCTGCCTCATCCTCTGCGAGCTAAACGAGCGGGGTATCGCCGCGGCCTGCGAGGTAGATGTCTCTAACGCGGTGTTCATGCGGGCCCTTACCCTGGCGAGCGGGAGGCCTGTGGCATTATTGGACATCAACAACAACTTCGGCATGGATGATACTAAGAGCATCCTTTTCCACTGCGGGCCTGTTCCCATTTCCCTGCTTAAGGCCAAAGGTACTACAGAAGAACATCTGATGTTCAAAAAGAGCTACGGTCCCGGCAGCGGGGTTGGAATCAACAAGGGCGAGTTCCGCACCGGCCTGGACATTACCTTCGGCAGCGCCAAAACCGAAAACGGCAAAATATGTACGTTTCTTGGCGAAGGCCGCCTGACCAGTGACGATATCGAAAAAGAATTTTTCGGCGTAGGTGTAGTTATGGAGCATCCCCGGATGCAGGAAATTGCAGAGTACATAGGCCGGGAAGGTTACCGCCACCACATGAGCCTGACGGAAGGCAAAACCGCCTGGGCCGTACGGGAAGCGTTGGTCAATTACCTTGGCTATGAAGTACATTCATTTTAGGATTAGGAGGTTTCTATGCTCGAAAATACCCGGCGCAGCGCGTACGCCAATTACCGTAATTACGCGGTCCGTTACGATGTAGAAAAGCACAGCTTTTCTTATTGGTACACCCCTTTGGGATGCGTTCTCAAGGACGCCGCAATCGGGGATGTATTATTCAACGGAAAGAAAATCATCTCCCTTTCCGATTATTCCGGCGTGTCCTCTTCTTGGCAGCAGGAGATGGAAAGCACGGTTCTGCGGATAACGTACACCGGAGGGCCGGAAAACTTAGCCGTGTTAACTCTAAGCTTTACCGTAAACCGCAGGGGCATTCAGTTTTCGGCTTCCTTCTGGGGCGCCATGGACGCGCCGGTTTCCGGCTTGCTCTGCCTTGGAGAAGACCCGGAGCATGATAGTTTCGCCGTCTGCCTCGACCGGGCCGAACCGGATCTCCGCAGCGCTCTGGGGCCCGCTTCATCGACCATAGACAACGCCCTTTACGACCGGAAGAACGACCGGGCCCTGGAATTCTCAGGTTACGGCGAACTGCGGCTCAAATTCGACTGGGAGCAAAAGCAGTACCGCTTTACCGCCAGGACCGCCGGGAACGACTGGACCAGAGGCTTCTTTTTTACGATCCGCGAAAAAGTGCTGGAAAATCTCTTCGGCATTCCCTACAGCCCAATCAACAAAAAGAACACCTTCCCGGTCCCGCCCTGCGGCTGGATGACATGGTACGCCGTACAGTTTGACGCAAGTGAAAAAACAGTTCTCGAAAACGCCCGGTGGCAGCAGGAACACCTCAAGGACTTCGGCGCCAATGTCATCTGGGTTGACTGGGAATGGTACCACGGCCTCTTCGGCGGCCCCTGGCCGGAAAACATCAATTCCCTTTCCCCCGATCCCCTGCGCTACCCCAAGGGGCTCGCCCATACGGCGGAGGAAATAAAAAAACTGGGCCTTACCCCGGCCCTCTGGATAGGGGCTTCCAACGAACCTTCCCTGAACGAGGACATGAAAAAACACCCCGGCATGATTCTGGTCCGCAACAACACCTGGTGCGGCCAGTACTGGTTCGATCCGACTAACGAAACCTACCTCAACCAGTACATCCCCAAGGTGTTCAAGCAGATCGTTGATTGGGGTTACAAGGCCCTGAAATGGGACTGCAACCCTTCGGCGCTGGAAAACATGGACAACTACCACGACGGATTCAGCGATGCCGGGGCCGGCACCGAAGAGGCCTGGCGGAAGGTAATACGGAAAGCCCGGGATACGGTGGGCGAAAATTTCTACATGCTCTACTGCGCCGGCGTAACCGCGAGGGATCTTATGGGCGCAGCGGACCTCTTTGACGCCGCCCGTATAGGAGGCGACATCTTCCGCTGGAAAGAGTTCATCACCCAGTGCGTCGCAAGGATCATGAAATTCTACGCTGCCCACAATACCCTGCTATACGCTGATCCCGATAACGTGGTGATACGGCCCAAGTTCAATACCTCTGATCAGGCCTGTTCGAGGGTTTCCTTTGTATCCCTTTTGGGGCTCCCGGTTACCCTGGGAGACAGGCTGCCGGATCTACCGGCGGACCGGGTGGAACTGCTCCGCCGCATCCTCCCTGCCCTGGACATACACCCCATGGACTTGAGGGAAACGGCCCACGATTACCGGGTGGTAAAGCTGAACCTCGCCGTTGAACGGCCCTTCGGAAGCTGGAACGTAGTGGACATTCTCAACCTCCTGGAGGAGCGGAAATCCGTTACCGTTGATATCCAAAAAGATCTCCATTTGGAAGCGGGAACCTATCTGGTATACGACTACTGGAACAAGCGCTTCCTGGGAGAAAGCTCCCTCAGCTTCGACATTGAACTCGGCCCCTGCGCTTCGGCGGTGCTTGCGGTGCGCAAAAAGGAGAACCGCCCCCAGTTCCTCTCGTCCTCCAGGCACGTAAGCCAGGGCGCAGCGGACCTTGCGGAGCTTTCCTGGGACGAAACCCGCCATACCCTGCGGGGCGTGTCAAAGGTGGTAAAAAACGACCCTTACGAAATCGTGCTCTACCTGCCTGAAGGCTGGCGCTTTTTCGTTGAAGGCAACGACACCAGCAGGTCCGAGTGGAAGACCGAAGGGAGGATTTGCAGGCTCACCATAGTGCCGGAAAAAACCGGCGACTTCGCCTGGTCGGCGCAGTTTGCGAAATAACCCGGCGGCTAATACCCCGCATGCTTGTCCACCAGATTAACCAGCGGCTCTCCCAGGTTATAGCGTTTTAAGTTCTCCAGCGTGATCTCCATAGCCAGGGCCGGGTAGTCCGGCCTCATGCCCGCGTAATGGGGGGTAACGATCACATTTTCCATGCCCCAAAGAGGCGAATCAGACGGCAGGGGCTCCGTGGCGGTAACGTCCAGGAGCGCGGCTGCAAGGCGGCCAGAGCGCAGGGCCTCGATAAGGGCAGCCTCGTCATTGGTAAGGCCCCGGCCTACGTTCACATAAACCGCCCCCTGCTTCATCAAAGCGAATTCTTTTTTCCCCAGAATGTTTTTTGTTTCCTGGGTATAGGGGAGGATATTTACCACATAGTCCGCTTCAGGCAGGAGTTCCGGGAGCTTTTCCATAGTCTCCACCCGGACATCGCCGCAGATAGGGGCCTGGCGGCGGCGTATGCCCGTAACCTTCATGCCGAAAACCCTGGCCGCCGCGGCAGTGTGTTCGCCAATAGCCCCATAGCCGATGATAAGCATAGACTTCCCTGAAAGCACCGCTGTTTCAGGATCCATCAGGGTGATCCATTCGCGCCGTTTCTGGGCGGCGAAAATTTTGGGGAAGACCCGGTTCCTGGAAAGGATCATGGCGAAAATATGCTCCGCGATCTGCTCCCGGTGCATGCCGGAGGTATTGGTAATCACAACAGGATGCTCTTTCAGTTCAGGATGGGCGATGAGCCCGTCCACCCCGGCGGACCAGACCTGGAACCACCGGAGCTTCGGCATCGCCGCAAGCAGCCCCCAGGGGCCGAAACCGATAAGTATCTCGGTCCTATCGGCGTACTTTTGCATATCGGGACGCTTGATGGCGTGGACGATTTCCCTGCCCTCGGCCTCCTGTTTCAGCGCAGCTTCTTCTTTTTCACCATAGCGGTCCTGGGGCAGGGTAACCAGGATTATTCCCTTGTCGTGATTCATCATATCTATATAATATAGAAAAAAGGAAGTTCCGTGTCAAAAATTACCGTCGACGCCGATACCGGCCTGCGTTTCGCTGAGGAGAAGGACCTCCCCCTGATTCTGGAATTTATCAGGGCCCTGGCGGATTACGAGCATCTCTTGGACAAAGTTACCGCCACCGAACAGGGCCTGCGGCAGTTTCTCTTTGAGGAGAAAAAGGCTGAAACCGTTATCTGCGAATACCGGGGAGAACCTGCGGGCTTCGCCCTCTTTTTTCATACCTTTTCCACCTTTCTGGGGAAACCGGGAATTTATATCGAGGATCTTTTCGTCAAACCTGAATACCGGGGGAAGGGCCTGGGTAAAACCCTGCTCCTCTATATGGCTCGTCTTGCGGCGGAACGGGACTGCGGCCGCCTGGAATGGGCCTGCCTTGACTGGAACAAACCTTCCATTGCCTTCTATAAAAGCCAGGGGGCCCTCCCTCTGGACGAATGGACCACTTACCGGCTTACAGGGGACACGCTTGGGGCGCTGGCAAAAGCGCTGTAACGGAGATACCGTGGCAGCAAGGGGAGGGCCCAATCCCTGCCGATAACGCACGGTGTTTACGGCGGGCTGCGCGGCGGCGATGCGTAAACCCTTGACATCTGTTTTGGGCTATGGTAGTATCTTACAAAATAAGGTAGTAAAGTACGAAAAAGGGGAAAAAGGGTGGGAAGGATGTTTCAGGCCGGGCATGGAGGCCAAATTTGAAGGGAAGCTCCGAAAACTCAAGCGGGGGTCCTTTATATTCCCAGGAAACT
>JAISZE010000053.1 GCA_031269405.1 Treponema sp.
ATTACGCCCTCCTGGGTGTTTCCCAGTCCGCTTCGGCCCAGGATATAAAAAGAGCGTTCCGCGAGAGGGCCAAACGGTTCCACCCGGATATTGCCGGGGAAATTGCCGCCGGGGAAATGCGGAAACTCCTGACTGCTTATAAAGTTCTTTCCGATCAGGACCGGCGTAACGAGTACGACAGGGCGTACAGCCGTTTTTCCAGAAATTATCATTTTGATTACCGCAGTTTCCTCAGGGAGCGGCATGATGATCCTGAAAGCCAGGCGAAGCTGGTGGTTTTTGAGCTGTTCCACCAGGAGGAAGACACCGCCCTTTCGGTATGGGATGAACACGGAGGGCTGGATTTCCCTATGGAAAAATACCTGGATCGCGAGGATTGGATGGACTGCACTTATATCCTTGCCGAGGAGCTTGCGGACCGGGAACGTTATTATGAGTCCTTTATGCTGCTCCTCCGTCTGATCCGGGAAGAACGGCGGTTGCCTTATTTTCTGCACTTTATGGAAGATGTGGAAATGTTCCTTAAGGAACTGGTACGCCTCAAGCTCCGTTCGTCAGTTGAAAACAGCACGTATGTGGAATGCCTCAGGCTGCTTTTGGATTTGGGATTTTCCCCCAAGGATGAAGCCCGGTGGCTGCGTTCCATGGCGGAAACCCTGGTCCGTATGGGAGAGACGGGCAGCGCCGCAAAAGTCTTTCAGGAAGCCCTGAAACGGGACCCGGGACTTCCCAATGCGGTCCAACTGCGGAGAAAATTAAAGGTATGATACGCTTAAAAAACGAAAAACAGATAGACAGTATACGAAAATCCTGCAAACTCCTTTCCGCCATGTACCGGGAACTCCTGCCTCTGGTGAAGATCGGGGTGGAAACTATCGAGCTTGACCGCTGGGTTCACAACTGGATAAAAAAGGCAGGCGGCAAGCCCGCATTCCTGGGATACGGCCCCAAAAAAAACCCTTTTCCCAGGTCTATCTGTATATCAATCAATGACGAAGTGATCCATGGAATACCTTCGAAGCGGAAAATAGCCGAAGGGGACCTGGTTTCCCTGGACTGCGGCATCGATCTGGAAGGCTATATCAGCGATCAGGCGGTGACTGTCGAAGCCGGCAAGGTGAGCCCGGCTGCCCATAAACTCAACATGGTCACCAGGGAATGTCTTTATGCAGGGATCGAAGCCGCCAAAGCAGGGGACAGGCTCCTTCAGATTGCCAGGGCTGTCCAGGGGCACGCGCTGGCCCAGGGCTATGGGGTGGTCCACCAGTTTTGCGGCCACGGGGTCGGTTTTGATGTCCATGAAGATCCCCAGGTAGTCAATGTGCCCCATGGCCCCAACCCCCGCCTGACAGGGGGGATGGTCCTGGCCCTGGAGCCTATGATCAACATCGGGACCGGGGACGTGGAGATCTTGGAAGACGGCTGGACCGTGGTTACTGCGGACAGTAAGCTTTCGGCCCACTGGGAACATACCATCGCCCTGTTTCCGGATCATACCGAAATCCTCACCGATCCCCTGTAACTATTGGTATCAAAATTAATTATCATATTATATTTAGAGAAATCAAGGAGAACAAAGAACATGAATCTCATACAAAGGCTTTCGTCCAAGAATTTTTTTATCTTTAATCTTGTGCTTATCGGGGTGATTTTCGGATTTTCCCTGGCGTTTCTTTCTTTTTCGTGCTCTACGCCGCAGTCCAAAAATGTGGCCCAGGCCCAGGAAAACCCCGCTTCCCAGACGGCGGTTCCCTCTGACGCCCTTGCAATGGCCGAAGGGCTCCAAACGGCGTTCCGTTCCGTTGCGGACAAGGTCCTGCCTTCGGTAGTGGAGATAAAAACCGTTTCCGTCCAGACACGGCAGACCCCTAGCTTTAACGGCATCCCCTGGGAATTTTTCTTCGGCCCCCGGCAGGGCAGCCCTGACACCCAGGAACGGGAATTCCGCTCTCAGGGCCTCGGCTCGGGGATCATCGTCAGGCAGAACAAGGATGTTTATTACGTGCTTACCAATAACCATGTAGTTGAGGAGGCCAATGAAATCCAGGTGGCCACTAAGGAGGGGAAAGAATACCCCGCGGAACTCGTCGGCAAGGACAGCCGCCGGGATTTGGCGGTTATTTCCTTCAAAACCAGCGACTTTTTCCCCCTTGCGGTGCTGGGTAATTCCGATGATATCCGGGTAGGGGACTGGGCTATTGCCATGGGGAATCCCCTGGGCGAACAGTTTTCTTTTTCGGTAACTATGGGTATCGTCAGCGCCGTTGGCCGTACAGGAGGCCCTGCTGGGAATATCAACGACTTTATCCAGACCGATGCGCCTATCAACCAGGGCAATTCAGGCGGCCCTTTGGTGAATATTCGGGGCGAGGTCATCGGCATCAACACCTGGATAGCGAGCAATAATGGAGGGGGTTCCGTGGGCCTGGGTTTTGCCATTCCCATCAATAACGCTAAACGTTCTATCGATGATTTTATCCAGTCCGGCAGCGTCAATGACGGCTGGCTCGGGGTTTCCCTTATCGATGCGGATCGGGATATGGCCCAGGCCCTGGGCGTCGAAGGGAAACGGGGCGCCCTGGCTTCCCAGGTATTCCTGGGCTCTCCTGCGGATAAAGGGGGCATGCGCCCTGGGGACTATATCACCCATGTGGACGGGAAGGAAGTCCGGGGTTATACCCAGCTTACCCAGATGGTAGGGGATATACGGCCCGGGGAAAGAGCGGTTTTTACGGTAATCCGCGACGGCGCTTCCAGGGACATTGAAGTCAGGATAGAGGCCAGAACCGATGATGTAGCCGCAGATAACAAGAAACTCTGGCCCGGTCTCGTAGTCATCCAACTGACCGATGCGGTCCGTTCAAGCCTCCAACTAGATAAAAACGCCCAGGGCCTTTTCGCGGCAACTGTGGTTTCAGAAGCCCCGGCGGCTGTTATCGGCCTCCAGCGGGGCGACCGCATCACTGCTGTCAACGACACGCCGGTGAAGGATCTGGCGTCGTTCTACAGAGTCCTCAGGGAAAAGACCGACAAGGAACTCTGGTTCACGTTTATAAGAGGAGACACGACCCTGGATTCCCTCAAATATAAACGGTAACATGCTCCGGCTAAGTAATGAAGAGAAATGAACCGCAACGGCGAAGAAGGCGCAGAAGGATAAAGAGGGATACTGATTTTCCTTTCCTTTTTCGCCTTCCGCGCCTTTGTGGTTACTATTTTTTTGTTACGGCGCCATTTTTTTCAGCATCCCAAAATATGCGGAACCTCGGACTTTTTCATCAGGGAAAAAATTCTTTCCGTCACTGAGGGACATGAATTCGGATTCCACGCAGCCAAGGATGGAATCAAAGAAAGGCGACAGCAGGGGCAGGTCCCCTATAGGGCTGCGGGCGTTAAGGGAATTGGCGTACCGGGAAGAATAACGGGAAAGGAGGCCCCGGTTCGCCCGGTTTTCTGCATGAATATGCCAGAGGAACCATGCCGCCCCTGAACGCAGCACTGTTTCATCAGATCCGGGCACGGTTGCAGGCCATTCAATCAGGGTTATATCCTGGGTAGCAGGGACAAAGGAACGTTCCAGGAGGCGGTTGAAGATTTCGTCAACAGGCCAGTCCCTGCCGGCTGTTATAAAGCGCAGAAAGTCCGTTTCGGATTTGGTGATCTCGATAAGGTCGTTCCAGGTAATACCTTCGCGCTGCACGATTTCCACAGTTTTGCTTCCTGCTTCCAGGTTCCGCAGCTCCCAGGCCCTGTCCCTTCCGGCCCGGCTTGTTTCCCGGTAAAAGGGCTTCTTTTCCAGAAGGATGAAGGCGAGATCAAAAGCCGCCACAGCTTCGGCATAACGGTTCAGCTCCAGGAGTATGCGGCCTTCTTCAATCCCGAGTTCCCCCGGGCCTTCATGATCCCCGGCGTTTTTTGCCAGCCCCAGTTCTTCCTTTGCCAGGGCTTCATGTATAATCCCAAGCCGTTTCTGCCTGTCCTTTTCCAGCCGCGCCTGGAGGACAACCGAAGGCCAGTTGCCGGGCGAAAGCGTTTGCGACCTTTTCAGTTCCCGCTGGGCGTCGGCGCTTCTGCCTTCAAGTATGCTGAGCCTTCCTGACCACGCCGCCAGGAGGGCCTGGAATTCCGCGTCCGGAACGGCCTGTTTTTCCATCTCGCCGATTCTCCGGCGCGCGCCGGCAAGGGTGTTTTCAGCCGGAGCGGATTCAAGACGCACGATAGTTTCCTCAAGCTCCGCAATATTGATCCTGCCGGATTCGTCCATGCCGGAGACGAGGAGATCCTTCTGTACAGACTGGCACGAAAGGACAAGCAGCGCGCCTAAAAAAAAGAGGAAACTTCCGGTCAGAACTGTTCCGCGTTTCATGGTTCCTCCTGCCTGAACTGCCACCGGTAGATCCTGTTGTCCATGCCCGCGCCGGCGCATTCCATTTTTCCGTCTCCGTTCAGATCCGCAAACGCGGGCCTTCCCCAGACCGGGAGGGGGAACCCCTCAAGAGAATTGAAATTCCGGGAATAGCCGTAAAGGGCGTTTCCCTCGCCGGATATAAAGATCTCAGGCCTTTTGTCGCCGTCAGTATCCATAGCGCTTATAAAACCCGGCTCCCTGACTTCCAGATTAGGGATCTTCTGGAAAAGTACGTTCCCTTCAAGACTTACCTGATAGAGTGCGCCTTCCACCGAGACTATCCAGAGATACTCGCCGTCGAAAACCGGCTGCAGGTAGAAAACCCCTTCCAGTTCCCTGGGGAAACCCGGAAAAAGCGCCCCGTTTTCATGGTAAACCGTGAGCTCCCCTGCTTGGGTTATAAAAGCAACGCAGAGCCTGTCCTGGTACGCAAAGAGCAAAGGCGAACCGAAGGCAATCCCCGAAACAGGGACCGGCCAGCCGGGGAGGGGGAGGGCGTCAGAATCCATAACCCAAAGCTCCCCTAAAAAACTTTTTGGGTAGAACGCGGCGTAAGTCCTGTTCCGCAGATCTAGAAAGGAAGGCGGCGAACGGAGGGCCCATTCGAAAGCCCGGCCCCATGGGGACTGAACACCTTTTGCGTCTACAGTGTGAACCGAACCGTCCTCGCCTGAGAGGTAGAGTTTTCCCCCCTTGGCGGCAGGAGCCGCTGAAAGCCGGAGCCCTGTGATAACCGGGAACCCTGAAAGCGCCTCAAGATCGGCGTTAGCCAGGATCACTCTTCCCTGGGAACTCACTACCCAGACACCGCCTTCTATCCCCTCTGCAGGGATAACCCAGAGGGAACCGGGGACCGGGAATTCCCGGACGCTCTGATCCGCTGGATTTACCGCCGCCGCTGCGCCGTCTTTGGTAAGGAGGAGCCTGGCTTCGCTGTTCCTCCCGGGAGGCAGGGCGTAAACCTGGTTCCCGGCCTTGCCACCCAGGCTGAAGGGGTAGCCCTGCAGAAGCGCCAGGCCCCTGCCGGAGCCGGGAATGACCGAAAGCTGAACCCCCAGTATATGGTTTTTCAGGGAAAGCCGGACCAGCCCCTGGCGGTAAAGTCTGAGGATTGTATTCACCGCAGCGCCGCCTCTGAGGAAGAACGGCAGGGACCGGTCCAGGGAATAGAAGATGCCGAAGCTGGATTGGGCCGGACCGGAAGCCGACAGGGTCCGCCAAAGATCCGTCCTGATAAGGCTGGAATTTTTCCGCGCCGAGTTTACCGCTTCCAGAAGGGCTTCGGCGGATTCAGAAAGGAAAAGGTAGCCTTCGTGAATCGTATAGTAAGGCGAAGGGATGCGTATTCCCATAGAGACGAGGAGGGAATCCAGGAAGCCGGGCAGTTCGATCCTGGGAAGCCTGGCGCCGTCCAGGTTGAGCTGGATGTTTTCGTTGAGGACAATGGACTTGAAGGCTTTGTTGAAAACCTTCTGGCGTTTTTTTTCATCCCGTATTTCTATGAGGATCACCGGATTGGGCCTGCCTTCCAGACCCATGAGGGCGAACTCAGTCCCTGTCCAGGAATAGAGGAGTTCTTCGATACTGAGGCCCAGGAGGCTGCGCGAAGATGAGTCCGCTTTCTTCCAGGGCTCCGCCACGTTGGAACCCGGGATAGCGGCTGCGGCGTCTATAATATCTTTTAAAGGGCCTGCTGAAAGTATCGTGGCGTACTGGGCGCTGCCGCCCAGCATACGGGTCAGGGCAACGGCATCGGAATTGCGGGCCAGAATATTCTCCAGTCCCCCGTTCCCGGACGAGAGGGCCGCCGCCAGGGCGATGTCCAGCTTTTTCGGCCCTACCGAAAGGACCGCCTCAACAGGGCCTGCGAACCGGAACTCTTCGAGAGCCGCAGTGACCAGCGGGTCAGCTTCGGTAAGAAAGTCCTTGAGAAAATCCGGCGAGAGGAGGAACCCGATGTCGAAATCTTCGGCGTAAAAAGCCTTGTTGTCCTGCCCCCGCCTGTCGCCATCCCTGGAGGTTCCGGCCATAACGGACTCAAAAAGCCCGGAGTTATCAGAGATGATAAGGAGGTTGCGGTAAGGGCCGATGTAGAGAACCCTCCCTCCTTCTATACGGTACTCGAAACGGGAATTTTTCCCTCCCTGTACGTAGTAGAGGCCCGGCACGGTGATCCGTCCTACCAGGAAAGGGAGGACCTTGATCAGGGGGGAGAGGAACCCGGCGTCCCAGGCAGCCAGCAGCCTGTCCCCAGATACAATGGCGGCGTCGAGTCTTCCCCGGGCAGCCAGGCGTACCCAGCGGTTTTTCATGACGCTCTTTTCCCGGAACCTCGTGAGCTGCGGCAGAAAAGGGGCGAACTCCGGAAGGGCCAGGATTTCCGGCAGGGGATCATGGTTTAAAAGCCCCTCTGTCAGACGGGCCGGGTTGGGTATCCTGGCGTACAGGCGGTAAGCGTCAGGTATCACCGAACCGGGGCTTATCCTCCCGATAAAGGACAAACCGATTGCGATAAGGGGAATAAGGACGATGACTGCCAGCACAATGAGGAACACCCGCAGGAACCTCACAATAAACGGCTTTTTCTTTCCCTTGTTCCTCATAGGGGTCATTTTCACTATAAATGACAAAAAAATCAACAGAGTAAATCTAAGGCGGTTTTCCTAAAGTTGAAGTGCGGTGGCTGGAAAGCCTGGAACGGAGTACGGCGGAGATTCCCGAAGGGGTCAAGGTGATAACGGTCTGTGACCGGGAGGGGGGGATATATAGAATGGTTTGCGGCGGCCAGTGAACCGGTGAATACGCCCGAAGAAGCGTATGAGCATGCCGGGTATTGTATTGTGCGGCGAATAGGAGCAGGAAGAAACCGTACACAAATAAAAAAGCGATAGACTACCTGGGATAGTTGGGAGGGCCGAAACGTGCTCCGGGCGATGGACCTCCCGGAGTGAAGACGATATGGATAGGGTTGAGGTTGGTGATTCCACCTCAAGAAAGTCAAAACCGGAGGAGGAAATAGGAAAACTCGTTTTACAAATATATTGACATTTTTCAATACTTTAATTATACTTAACCTACTGCAATATTATTAAAGAGCGGAACATGAAGTACCAATTCGGCGAAAAAATACGGGCAGTCCGGGAGCGGCGGTCCCTGACGCTCAGGGAAGTTGCGGAAAAGGCCGGGGTAAGCGAAAGCCTGGTATCCCAAATCGAGCGGAACCGGATTTCCCCGGCTATTGATACCCTTCTGGCCCTGGCAGGCGCCCTGGACATTGATCTTGAGTACCTTTTCGCCGGTTTCAGGCGGGACCGGACGGTTAAGATAGTTCGGAAAAAGGACCGAAGCTCTTTTACCAGACCAGGGGTGCTTTACGAGCGGCTGGCCCAGCTCGAAGGGGCCGGGCAGGACGGCATCGAAGCCTATATCATCACCGTTGAGCCGGGGGTAACAACAGGCAGCCGGGAGTACGGCCACCAGGGCTGGGAACTTGGGATCGTAGAAGCCGGGAAGGCGGATCTAACCATCGGGAACCATACCCACAGCCTCAAACGCGGGGACTCGGTAAGTTTCCGGTCCGATTCGCCCCATGTGCTGGCCAACGCCGGAAAGGATATCCTGAAGGTCTTTTGGGTTGTGACGCCGCCTAAAGGTATTGATGCAAAGTGAGGAATTAATGGGAAAAACGTTAGCGGAAAAAATTTTTGAGGCCCATGCGGCGGACCGGCCCTTCGGGGATACCTGGGTGCTCAGACTGGACCGGGTTTTTTGCCACGAGATCACCACCCCTATCGCTATCAACGATCTTGTTTCTAAAAACATGGACCGGGTTTTCGACCCTTCGAAAATCAAGGCGGTGATAGATCACGTAAGTCCGGCCAAGGATTCCAAGACTGCCGGGCAGGGCAAGGTCCTGCGGGACTGGGCCAGGCGGCAGGGCATAAAGGACTTTTTCGACATAGGCCGCAACGGGGTCTGCCACGCTATTTTCCCGGAGAAGGGCTATGTACGGCCAGGCTTTACGGTGATCATGGGGGACAGCCACACCTGCACCCACGGGGCCTTCGGAGCTTTTGCCGCCGGAGTGGGAACCACGGATCTTGAGGTGGGTATTCTTAAAGGAGTCTGCGCTTTCCGCAAAAGTGAAACCCTCAGGGTGAACCTTAACGGCGCACCGGGGAACGGGGTTTCCGCCAAAGACATAATCCTGGCGGTGATCGCCAAAACCGGCGTAGCCGGAGCCACAGGCAAAGTGATGGAATTCCGGGGATCCGCTGCGGAAGGCTTGAGTATGGAAGGCAGGCTCACTATCTGCAACATGTCGGTAGAGGCCGGGGCCACCAGCGGGGTCTGCATGCCTGACATGACTACTGTGGAATACCTCTGGCCCTTCATCGGCCCTGAGGGGGACAAGTCCTATACCGCTAGAGAAGAAGCCCTGGCGGATTTTTCCCGGTGGAAGAGCGATGACGACGCTGTTTACGCCGGGATCCTGGACATCGACTGTTCAACTCTGGAACCTCTGGCCACAATCAACTACAAGCCCGATGAGGTAAAGCCCATACGGGAACTCAAGGGGACCAAAGTGGATCAGGTCTACATCGGTTCGTGCACTAACGGCCGCATCGAAGATCTCAGGGCAGCGGCGGCGGTTCTCAAAGGCCGCACCATCGCCGCCGGGGTAAGGGGCATTGTTTCGCCGGCTACTACGGCGGTGTATTCCCAGGCCCTGGAAGAAGGGCTCATCCGTATTTTTTTGGACTCAGGTTTTTGCGTGACTAACGCCACCTGCGGCGCCTGCCTGGGCATGTCCAACGGCGTCCTTGCCGAAGGGGAGGTCTGCGCCTCTACCACTAACCGCAACTTTTACGGACGCATGGGCAAAGGCGGCATGGTCCACCTCATGAGCCCCGCTTCCGCCGCAGCCGCTGCGGTAGCGGGAACTATTTCAAATCCGGAGGATCTTTAAATGAAGCTATTCGGCGGACAGGTCCTCTTTCTGGACCGGAACGACATCAATACCGATGAAATTATCCCTGCGAAGTACCTGAACGAAAGTTCTAAAGAAGCCTTAAAACCCAACCTTCTGGAGGACCTGAAGCTCCAGGGTTTTGATCCCAAAAAGGACATCCCAGGCAAAGGGGCGGTAGTCTCAAGGGCCAACTTCGGCTGCGGGAGTTCCCGTGAGCACGCTCCCTGGGCCCTTGAGGTAAACGGCATCAACATCGTCATAGCCGAAAGTTTCGCCAGGATCTTCAGGCAAAATATGTACAATTGCGGCATGATAGCCGCAGAACTCCCTTCGGAAACCCTGGATGAGCTATTCAGGGAATTCAGCGGGACCGGCGCTTCCCTCTCGGTGGATACCGGAAAGGGGCTTCTCAGGTTTACAAACAGCGGAAAAGAAAAAACCGTCTCCTTTGTTTTAAAGGATTTTGAGAAGGCCCTGGTGGAAGCAGGCGGCTGGGTTGAATACGCCGCCCGGCATTATTAGTTCGAGTCTGTCTATAATGTGTCCACATTATAGACAGACACTAGTTCGTTCCGAAACCCGTGCTACCGTCCAATAACCGGAACACAGCTAAAGCCTTCGTCAGGAGCCGCCCAGTAAGGGACAAAGGCGTTTTTCGTACCCGGTACGGGATACCGGAGCGGGTTGTCCGCGTCCGCCTTGAGACTCGCCAGCAGCTCCTCGCCTTCCATGTCAATATGGGGAATGTACCGCTTGAGTTCTTCTTCCGGGTTTTTCGTGAAAAAAGCGGGACCTTCCGTGCAGTTGGGGTCTGTGTACGCCATGAGGATGGGGCCGCACATCATGGTATAGCGGCTTTTGCCGTCCGGGGACTGGTCCGCGCCGGTATATTTGATAAGCCGGGGCTCATAGCGCAGGGTAAAGCTCAGGCGGTCGCTCTTTTGCCAAAACCGGTTCAGGCTTATCCGTTCGCCGGGTTTCCCCTTCGCCGCGAGGCCGCCGTTTAGATATACCGCGACTTCCTCCGTCGCCCAGTAGGGGACGCGGATACTCACATCAAAGCGCCCCGCCTTCGGCAGCGGATCGAAACCGATATCAACATTTCCCGAATAGGGAAAGCCGGTCTCCATGATAATTTTCCCAAAGGGGGAATCAAAAGTTGACGCGACAAACAAATTGATATAAACCGTTGTGCCGCCGGTCATATAGATCCATTGGGGTATAGCGGCGTCCGCCATAGCAGCTGAAACCTGGCAGCAGCCATTCACATTACCGGGACCGCCCCTCTTTCCCTGCAGGGGAAGATACCCCGCGTTCCCGGTTTTACCTTCGGTCTTGCCGCAGATTAGGGTATTGTACAGAACTTCCTCTACTTGGGCGGTGTATTTTTCCTCATCAGGGTAGAGCTGCATAAGCCGCTGGTTTATCCAGGCCCAGAAAACCTGGCCGCAGGTTTCGCCGGTGCCATAGGTGGTAAGGTAATTGGAAAGAGGGCCGCAGTAAGGACCGCTCAATTCGCCGATGGAGATAAAGCCGCCGGAGTGTTTGTAATAACGGTAGTAGATATTCCAGGCAGACATGAGGGCTTTGTAATAACGTTCATCCCCGGTGGCCAGATACTCATCGGCAAGGGTTTCCACAAAGAGCAGCGTGTAACAATGGGGACGGTCCCCGGGATAAAAGACCGGCGCCAGAGGCTGTCCGCTTTCAAAAGCGCTGATCCAAAAGTCCTGATCCAGGTAACGCAGGCTGGTAACCAGGTCGTCAGCCTTCCCCACCGGGCTGTGATAGACCAGGGGCCCGCCGGGCAGGCCGTTTGCCGAATTGGCACTTCGCAGCATATTGACGAGGTATTTTTCCTGCGTGTTGAACCAGTCGTAGAAGCGCCGCAGCAAAACGCCGGCTTCCTTGTTTCCGGCCATTAAGGCGGCCAGAAGGCCCCGGGTCCAGAAAACCCGGTCGTAGTTCTTGCGTTCGGAATATTCCGCATCCCCGCCGCACCAGGTTGTACGGTCAATCCACTGTTCTATGGTATGGACCTTGGCATACGAATTTTCTTCAGGGTAATAGTTGGGGTAGCCGTCGTCGCGCATCCGCTTTTTTATATCGCCGGTAATTTTGTTAACGATCTTCCTCAGTTGGGGGTCTTCCTCCCAGCGGAGTACGCCGGCTGCGCCGCCGAGCATACGGCCCTCGTTGGAACCCGAAAGCCAGCCGGCCCAGCCCGGGAGCTTACGGAGATCCTCCTCGGGCAGGTCCTCCTTAGGCGCTCCTTCGCAGTAATAGGGAATGGAAAAATCATATTTGATTTCTTCGATTAGCTGATCAAAAAGGCGGCGGACTATACCCCCGGTCAGCCTTACTCCCCGCTCAGGCATGCGCGCCGCAAAAGGGACGGGCTTCCAGGTCTCAAAGGGTTTCCAGGTTTTTTGGTTTTTCCCGATAATTTCATATTCGGTAAAATACCGGCGCTTCAATTCGGCTTTATAATCCACCGGGGTACAGGCCTTAAAGCAGGCCGGTTCAAGGACCGTGCCTTTCGATTCCGCATTCTTCATGCCCGTATTAACCAGAACAAGGTTGTGTATAACCCCTTCCTCAAGCCCCTCTTTTTTATAGATACAGACGGGGCCGGCTTTTTTTTCGTAACAATCAGCGGCAGTCTCTTTTTGGCCGTCCACCCATACCTCACAGATACCCCCGTCCGGCCCCGCAGCGGCCCAGACTTCCGCCCTGTCGCCCGAAAAGGTGAAGAAACAGCGCTGATACGCCAGCTTTGTAAAACGGCGGTTACCGGCGCTGGTCCAGTGTCCGATGTAATGAATACTCCCGTCATTGGGAGCGGCAGTCCTGAGAATGGCAGCGTCTGATGAAAGCATAGTTTTCTCCTTAATATTGTAATTTAGAAATCTCTAAAAACTGAAGTTCCAAAAGTTCTCATATCAGCTTATCCCTTAAGCCCAGAAAAGGTAATCCCCTCGATAAAATAACGCTGGGCCAGGAAAAAAAGAACGATCATAGGAATGACCGCCAGAGTCGAAGCGGCCATAAGGTAATTGGTCTGTGTGCGGTATTCGCCTATAAAAACCTGAAGCCCCAGCGCAACGGTTCTGAGATTCTGTTTTTCCAGATAAAGCAAGGGGCCCATAAAATCATTCCATACATTCATGAAAGTAAAAACCCCTACGGTGCACAGGGCAGGTTTTGACAGGGGCATGATGACCCGCCAATATATGGTAAAGTAATTAGCGCCGTCAACAAAGGCCGCCTCGTCATAATCCTTAGGTATCCCTATCAAAAATTGCCGCAGCAGAAATACAAAAAAAGCGGAGCCGAAAAACGCGGGTAACATTAGGGGAAGAAAGGTGTTGTAAGCCCCGGCAATCCTCCAGCCTACAAATTGAGGTATCATAAGCACCGTGCCGGGGATCATCATGGTGGATATGAGCAGGGCGAAAAGAATCCCCTGACCCTTGTATTTTAGACGGCTAAAACCAAAAGCGACAAAACTCGAACTCAGGATGGCGCCTATCATATTGGTAACAACTAAAAAAACCGAATTGCGAAAGTAGAGACTGAAGGGAGCGGCTTTCATGGCGCCTATGTAATTATCAAAATTGAACCGTGAGGGCAGCCACTTTATGGGCATGGTTTGAATCTCCCGCTGGGTCATAAAGGAACTGCGCACCAGCCAATAAAAGGGAAAGATCATTACTACCGATAATAGGACAAGTACGATCATAGCGGGGATATGTCCGTTTTTTAAGGAACCGCTATGATTGTTAATCCTGTTTGTTTTCATAAAAAACCCACCTGTTGGAAGTACGGAACACGATAAAGGTCATTACGGCAATAATAACGAAGAGCACCCAGGAAAGGGCCGAGGCGTAACCCATACGCTGAAATCTGAAAGCCGTGCGGTACACCAGAAGGGCGTAAAAGAGACTGGCATTATTGGGCCCCCCGCTGGTCATGATGTAGCTCTGGGTGAAAGTCTGCATAGCGCCGATCATGCCCATGATCATGTTGAAAAAAATGATAGGCGTCATAAGGGGAAGGGTAACATGAACGAAACGCCGGAAAGTCCCGGCCCCGTCCAGGCTGGCCGCTTCGTATAAATCATGGGAAATACCCTGGAGCCCCGCAAGATAAATGACCACCGTGTTTCCCGCTCCCCACACAGCCATCATCGTGAAGGAAGGGATAACCCATTCCTTGGTACCAAGGAAATACTGCCTGGGCAGTCCCGCTGAACGCAGAATTGAGTTAATAAGGCCGAATTGGGGTTCCAGAATAAACATCCACAGCGCCGCCGAGGCGACAGCCGGCACTATGGAAGGAATGTAAAAAATGGTCCGGTAAATTGAGATTCCCTTGACTCCTGAGTTGAGCAGCATGGCCAGTAAAAAAGTAATAACCGTACAAAGGGGAACCGCGAGAACCGTGTAATACAGGGTTACCCTTAGTGAAATGCTTACCAGCGGATCTTTGAGGCCGCTGACGTAGTTTTCTAATCCGATGAACTTTGGCGGGGTTATCACATTCCACTGGGTAAAACTCATGAACAGGCTGAAGATCATCGGGCCCAGGACAAACACCACAAGCCCGATGATCACAGGAGCGCAGAAAAGGAGTCCCCATTTTAATTGCAGGCGCTCTATGGCGCCGGATTTACTGCGCATCGCTTTTTTCATGTACGTCCTTTAATAGCGCCCCTGGAACTTGCCCTGGGTATTTGAAGCCAAATCCCGCATAGCCTGGGCGGCGGTTTTCTCGCCCATAAAAACCAGATCAAATTCCGGGGTAATGATGCTGTCCATAATGTTTCTGAAATCTTTCAGGTACATTTCCTCGCTCTGTTTGGTATTAGGATCCCCCATTATGCCTGCCTGGAGCTTCATCATAGCCAAGCTGAAAGAATTGGTAATCCCGTCGTTAAGCGAAGGGTTCGCGGCGGTTACCGGGGTAGGAGGCAGGCCGTTGGGCAGTATATAGCCGCGCTTTTTGGCTGAAGCGGCCCACTGTTCCGAACCGCATACACTGACCAGGAGGTCAAAAGCCTCGGCGGAAGCGCCCTTCTTGAGTACAACGCCGTTGGTCCAGGGGGCGTTTGAGGTTTTCGATGAAAACGTCGGGAAATTGGCCAGGCCGACTTCGTAGTTTTCCTCGGTATAGGCGGAGTATTCAAAGTTGCCGCCGAACACCATCGCCAGTTGATCATTCATAAGCATCGTTGGGGCGCTGCCAAAGATGTCGCTTGAAGTCATGGCGGTGCTGGGGGCGGAACGGTCTTTCAGGGAAAGATCGGCGATGCTCTGGATAACCCTGATACTGTCGGCATTGTTCATCCCGAAGCCGGTCCCGTCAGGATTCGCTACGGCGTTTCCGGTGGTATAGAGAAGAGCCATCCACCACAGACTACTGGTTGGCATCATAGTACCCCACTGGACCACATCCTCATAGCTAAAGCCCGGGTCATTAGGGGTACGGCCTTTACTATCCTTAGTGAGCTTTTTCGCCGCCTCGGCGAACTGCTGCCAGGGCCAGGGCGTTGTAGCGTTTTCGGGAGGAAAGGGAATACCCGCTTCCCTGAAGAGCTTTTTGTTGTAATACAACACACCCATGCCGGGGTTTACGGCGGTGCCGATGCCCCAGAGATGCCCCCCGCCCGTATAGGTCAGAGACTTAGGGTACAGTTTATCGGGATCAAGACCGGCCTGCTGATACAGGGGCTTGAGATCCTCCAGCATGCCCTGATCGCCCCATTCGTTTACCTGGTTCTGCTGAAACACATCGGGGGTGGCATTGGCGGCGACCATGGCGTTCAGCTTTACATGGTACTCGCCGTAGGAAACATAGTTCCGCTCAACGGTAACGCCCGGGTTCGCGGCTTCCCAGTCATCAATTAAATTCTGCTTGATGTCATAGGTTTGTCCCCCATTGTCCCATGTGTAATACACCAGGGTTTTTTTAGCCCCCCCGCCGCTTTGGGCTCCGCCGCCTGCGAAGATCAGGGCGAAGCCGGTAAAAAATAGAAAAAGAGATGCGATGAAACGTTTCATATCACGTTCCTCCTCAAAAAATATTTATACAGGCATAGGCCCGTATGATACCCAATGCGCCCCCGTCCCTAAGGGATGACAGCGCTTAATATAGGCCCGAAAGAGCCTTCCTTCCCCGAACCGGTTACAGACCTCATACAGAAGTACACACGGTTCCCGCTCTCACCGTCAAAGTCAAACCGCTCCCGCTTCCGCCTGGTTGACACCAAATTCGGCAGATCCCACCCGCTTTTGGGCGGCTCGTTGACG
>JAISZE010000057.1 GCA_031269405.1 Treponema sp.
CGCTCCTTCATCAAAAATATCAATATTGAACAGTTGATAACCTGTTCAACTATTTGCGTAAAAAAAACCCATCCTCCCTACTCGCTGACATGGGTTAGGCCCTGATCAAAGATGGTTCCTACGTGCTCGTCCTCAAGGGAATAGTAGACCACCTTCCCCTCCCGCCGGTACTTCACGAGGCGGGTCTGCCGCAGGGTTCTAAGCTGGTGGGAGATGGCGGACTTGCTCATGCCCAAAAGGGCGGCGATGTCGCAGACGCACATTTCGGCCCGCAAAAGGGCGCAGATTATCTTGACCCTAGTGGAATCGCCGAAAACCTTAAACAGGTCCGCCAGGTCCAGCAAGAGTTCCTCATCGGGCATTGTTTTCCTGACTTCGGCTACCACTTCCTCGTGGATGACGTTACAATCGCAGCCTTCAAGGTCCACGGCGATCTTCATCATTCCATTCCCTTTAACAGTTGAATAAGTGCTCATATATATAATATACAAGGATTTACGAAATATGTCAAGCAAGAAAGGGCGGAAATTTGTAAAAAGCCGGGGTGTCCTTTTACTGAAAAGATCTGTTATACTCTATACTAGGTTACTATATACTGAATCAATTGTTTATGAATGAAGAGGAATGATCATGTTTCGAAAAATCGCAGTGTCGCTCTTAACCACGTTTATCGTTATTGCCCCGGCGTTTTCCCAAACCGACGGAGCTACGCCTATAGGGACCAATACGGCCCAGGATCTCTATGCCCCATCTACGGCAGGCCGTGGGGGATTTATTACCTCCAAAGGAGGGGCGCCTGCCAGCGCCCTGAACCCTGCGGCAGAGGGCGACGCCCAGCGGATTATCTTTGATATTGGGTATCTGGGCCTCCCGGGATTCGGGAGCGAACCGGGATACGGGAACGCAGTCAATCTGGGGGCCGTATTCCCCACCCGTGTCGGGGTGTTCGGCGGTTCTTTCCGCTTCCTCCAGAGCCCTTTTAATGATTTTCCTGTCGGAACCTCGTTCCAGGGAAATCTTAACGCCGCTAAAGAGTTGTACCCGGGGATAAATCTGGGGCTGGGCCTGAATTTCGGCTTTAATTCCGGGAATTCCGGGATTTTTTCAGGGGATCTGGGGTTCCGCTATAACATGGGCAATCTGGGGAAGCTGGAAAATTTCACCTGGGCCCTGACGCTCAGGAGTATGGGGAAAAGCTGGATACCTTCCATGTTTACCCCTGTAGGAGGTCTGGCTTTTGATTTCCTTCATATAAAGGGGCCGGGAGAAAAGGATCCCCTACGGATGGGGTTCGCTGCGGACCTCTACTTCCCGACGTTCCAGAACCTTGCGGGCAAAGCAGGCCTGAATATGGTTATCGCGGATCTCATCACCGTTTCTGCTTCAAGCCAGTTCAATTTAAAAGAAACTATCGAGGGGAATCCCCCTTCGCCCGTACCTTCTATCGGGATTGCGGCGAATATCAAGCTCAAGTCCGGGGGCCGCAGGCTTGTGGGCGGGACCCTTCCGTCTGACGGGGAACTGGCTGTGGACCTGGCCGCGAAACCCCTGTACAACGGGATCTGGGCCGCAGGGGGCGGCCTTACGTGGACGGTAGGGGTAGCGGATAAAACGCCTCCGGTTATTACTGTAGATTACCCGGAACCTGTCTGGATTTCCCCTAACAACGACGGCAAGGCCGACGACCTTGAATTCCCGATTGTCATCACGGACCAGCGTTACATAGCTGAATGGGTTTGGGAAATTTCCAATGAATCCGGCGAAGTCGTGCGTACCTACAGGAACAAGGAACTGCGCCCCGAGACCCAGGGGGTCAGAAACTTCCTGAGCCGTATTGCAGAGCTTAAATCCGGGGTTGACGTGCCCCCTGGGCTGCGCTGGGACGGGGTGCTTGAATCCGGCGCCGTTGCCCCTGATGGGAGGTATACCTTCGTCCTGAAAGCCGCTGACGACAACGGCAACGCCGCAGTATCGGAAACCTATACCGTAATGGTAGACAACACCCCTCCTGTAGTAACTTTGGAACCCTTCGCCGAAGGGGATAATATTTTCTCCCCTGACGGGGACGGCAACAAAGATGCTATCACTATCGCCATGACCGGTTCCCGGGAAGATCTCTGGGAAGCCGGAATTTACGACGCCTCAGGTGAAAAGGTCCGGGCTTTCAACTTTAGCAACTGGGAACCTACTAACATAACCTGGAACGGAACCAACGACAACGGCGATATTGTGCCGGACGGCGTTTACAGCTTCCGTATCACAGCGACCGACAAGGCCCTGAACGCCGAAACTGCGGAGCTGGGAAACATCATTGTGAGCACTATTCAGCCCCAGGTATCGGTACTTATCGGCGATGCATGGTTTTCCCCTAACGGCGACGGCATCAAGGATCTTATGCCCCTTACCCTGCAGGTTCCTGTCAAGGACGGTATCGTGAGCTGGGAAGTCCAAATCAGGGATAATACCGGCAATACCCGGAGGACCATACCCGGAAGCGGCGGGATCCCGGCGCGGCTCGATTTTGACGGCAAAAGCGATATAGGGGCGGTTCTTGGCGAAGAGAGCTACTGGGCGGCTCTTTCGCTACGCTACCGGAACGGCTACGTTTCCGCCGCTTCTTCCCCTGCCTTTACCCTGGACATAACCCCTCCGCAGGCTGCGGTGCGGGTAGAAGGCCAGGACCGGGAATCAGGAAGCATTCCGGTATTTTCTCCCAATAACGACGGGAACAAGGATGAACTCGTCATACTCCAGGAAGGTTCCAACGAGCTTTCCTGGATTGGCGAAATCCGCAGGGCCGGCGAAACCACGGGTCCTGCTGTCAGATCCTTCCGTTTCCAGGGGACGCCGCCGGACAGGATAGTATGGGACGGAATGAACAACGCCGGCGCCCTGTCCCCTGACGGGACCTATGTCTACGAGCTTTTTTCCACTGATCCCGCAGGCAACACCGGCAGATCCAACAAGGTGGAATTCGAAATCTTCACCAAAGATACGCCGATACTCCTTGCTACGGATCTCAGGGCTTTCTCGCCTAACGGCGACGGCGTCAGGGACACCATCAATTTCCTGCCCCAGATCCAGGAGGTTTCAGGGATCACGAGCTGGAAACTGGAAATTCAGAATATCGACAACGGCGCCGGCAGGCCCCTAAGCTCTTCTGCCACGACTATCCGTACCATCGAAGGGCGGAACCAGGCGCCCCAGACTATACCCTGGAACGGCAGGACCGATTCAGGCGCTATGGCCCAGGACGGGACGTATATTGCCCTGTTGAGTCTGGAATACCGGTCCGGGAACCGGCCCAGCGCCCTTTCCCGGGCCTTTGCGCTGGATACCAGCCCGCCTGAGGCGGAGCTTTCGGTGCCCTTTACGATATTCTCCCCTAACGGGGACGGCAGCCGCGACTACCTGCCTATACAGGTTAATACCGAAGGTAGCGATGAATGGAACGCGGTGATCACCGACGCGTGGAACAACATCGTCAAGTCCTGGAACTGGACCGGCCGGGCTCCGGCGCTGCCCCTCCCGTGGGACGGCGCCGATCAGGTAGGCAACAACGCCCCTGACGGGACCTATACCTTCACGTTAAGTTCCACCGACGAAGCCGGGAACAGTACCAGGAAAACCTTGAGCGGCATTACTGTGGATTCCCGTATACCCAGAGCCTTCCTCACCGCATCGTCCCAGGCCATAGCGCCTAAGCCGAACCAGGCTTCCGACGCCATGCGCTTCAGCGTCATCCTGAGCCCCCAGGAAGGGATTGAATCCTGGAAGCTGGAACTTAAAAACGAAAACAACCAGGTTGTGCGGACCTTTGCCGGAACCGGCAGCGCGCCTCCGGGGGCTATAGGTTGGAGTGGTACTGACGACAAGGGAATCATCCGGGAAGGAAGGTATACGCCGGCCCTCACGGTCAGCTACATCAAGGGAGATACCGTCACCCAGACGGCGCCTCAGGTTACGGTGGACATATCCGGGCCTATCCTGGGCTTCAACTCCAGGCCCCAATACTTCAGCCCTGACAACGATGGCGTGGAAGACGAACTCTTTATCGCCCTTTCCGCCCGGGACGCTTCGCCTATAGCCAACTGGAGCCTGGAGATACATGAAACCGAAGGGACCAAGCAGCTTTTCTGGCGCATTGAAGGCAGGGGCAGCCCTTCGGAACGGATTGTTTGGGACGGCAGGAGCAACAAAGGCGAACTGGTACAAGGGGCCACCGACTACTCCTATACCTACCAGGCCGCCGACGCCCTGGGCAACTCCAGCGTCATTGACGGCGTCATCAGCACCGATGTCCTGGTAATCCGGGACGGCGACATGTTGAAAATCCTGGTGCCTTCCATAACCTTCAGGGCCAACGCCGCAGATTTCGACGGCCTCCCTGCGGACAGGATCGAAACCAACACCAGGGTTCTAAGGCGCATCGCTGAAATACTTAACAAGTTCCGGGATTACAAGATCACCGTAGAAGGCCACGCCAACCCGGTGCTGGGTACCCAGAAGGAAGAGACCGAAGAGCTCCAGCCTTTAAGCCTTGCCAGGGCCAGGGCGATTATCGAACAGTTGGTGAACTACGAGGTCTCCCGGAGCCGCCTCTCCGCTATAGGCCGGGGCGGCACGCGGACTGTAGTGAACCCCCAGGATTTGGACAACAGATGGAAGAACCGGCGGGTTGAGTTTATCCTGCTGAAATAGGCGGTGCTCCGGCGGGTTTCATGCCCCCCGCCGGAGGCGCGGCTGTGTTGAAGCCAGGCGTAGATGCTTCCGGGCTATTCATAAATACCTGCGAAGCGGCAGTAAGTACCTACGGGCCCGTCCGTAAGTGCTTCCGGGGAGCGGCTGCGTCCGGGACAGCCCGGCTCCGGCCTTACTCGAAAAGCGCCGCCGCTTCCTGCGGGTCCAGCATGTTGGCGGCGTACTGTTTGACGAGCAGATCCTGCGGGAGCAGGTAGTCGTATTTGTCCGTATAAGGGATGCGTTCAGGATCAACCAGGGTTTCGGGATTGCCCCCCTCCTCTGCGGCGCATTGCAATTCGCGCTGGAAATCAGGAATATCCAGCTTGGAGCTGATCCTAAAGGCGTAATGGTTTTCCTGTTCCAGGGAAACAATGCCCAGGGCCTGGCGGTTTTCTTTTTTCCGCATAATAAGGCTAAGGGTCCTCATGCCGCGGCTTCCAAGCCAGGGGATAAAATAAAATAGATTGTTTTCCGCGCCGCTTCCGTCCCCCCCCCAGCCTCCGGCGGCGGAACCGCCGCAGGGGGCGAAGAACGTTTCATTAAGCGAAAGGAGGCGGCCCGCTTCCCGACCGAGGCTGAGCTGTGCGGCTGCGGAGGCGCTGAGGTAGGGGTAGGCGGTTTCTTCATTCAGAACCTGCCTCATGCGCCTGACTACCCGGCTGTGGAGGGAGCCGCTTCCCCCGCGCCAGATACGGCCCCCCCTCTCGGAGCCCGCGCTCACGGCGATCCTGCGGCTCCTCATGTTCACGTGTTCGACCTTCCAGTTCCTGCCGCCCAGGATAATGCCGCTCCCTTCAGGGGGAATGAAGTTTACCTTTCCCAGTTCCCTGCCGCCAAAACTTACCCTGAATTCCTCCTCCTCAGGGAAGACCGAATAAAACGAATAATGATTGACCATCCCCTCCCCCTCAAGGCCGAGGATTATGTTCCCTTCTTCGGTTGTTTCCAGAAAAGCGCCCGAAACCAGCGCCTCAAGGAGTTTCCCATAATCGCTCCCGCTGATTTCCCTGAAAGGCGGCAGGCCGAGGACGCGGCTGTAAAGCTCCGCCCGGCTGTGTTCCCCCAGGGAAGCAAGGATACTCAGGGTCTGGTGGCAAAGGAGGCTGTACGGCAGGGGCTTGGGTTCGGCGTTTTCGGTCCACTGTTCTTCAAGGTAGAGCTGGATCACCGCGATGGTTTTGAGAAGGGTCCAGGGAATCCTGCTGAGTTCCGTTCCCGGGTTGTCGTCATATTCCCGGGAACAGAAGTACATCTGGGAGATCCCGCTGCGCCGCCCCGAACGGCCCAGGCGCTGCACAAAGGCGGATACCCCCATAGGGGTCCCTATTTGTATGATCCGGTCAAGCCTTCCTATGTCGATTCCCAGTTCCAGCGTCGCTGTGGCGGCTATGGTCTGGGCGCCTTCGCTTTCCCGCAGGCGGCGTTCGGTTTCGGTTCTGAGGCTTGCCGATATGCTTCCGTGGTGGACGCGGTAATGATCTTCTTCGCCCCTTTCCCGTGCGATTTCTTTCAGGGCTTTGACGGTTTCTTCCGCTTCCTGGCGGCTGTTGGTAAAGATGATGCTTTTCCGCACGTCCCGGCACTGCTCATAAACAGCAGGGTAAAACTCCGGACCTTTGCGGTAATCCACGGCCAGGCTTATCCTGTGGCGGGATCCTCCGCCTCGTTCTTCCCTTATCAGAACCCCCTCCCGTTCCGTCCCCAAACGGATCCAGGCGAGGGCGCTGTCATAATCCCCCAGGGTAGCCGAGAGGCCTATGCGCCGGGGATCGCAGGCGGCTTGCCCGCAGATGCGCTCTATAAGGCAGAGGAGCTGGCTGCCCCGGTCGGTTCCCATGAAGGCGTGAATCTCGTCGATAATCACAAAGCTGAGGCCCCTGAAGACGGCGGTTGTTTTTTCAGGACGCCTTAAAAGCAGAGCTTCCAGGGATTCTGGGGTGATCTGTAAAATCCCGGAAGGGTTTTCCAGGAATTGCTCTTTGTGCCCTTCGGCTATGTCCCCGTGCCAGCGCCACAAGGGGAGGGGGGCCTGGGCCATGAGGGGCTTGAGGCGTTCAAACTGATCGTTTATCAGGGCCTTTAGGGGGCTGATGCAGAGTGCTGCCGTTCCTGTTCCGTCTGAGCGTCTTTCCCGGCACAGGAGGGAAATGACAGGGAAAAACCAGGCCTCTGTTTTGCCTGCAGCCGTGCCTGCGGCGATGAGGACGTGGCTGTCTCCGTCCAGAATCGAAGCCGCGGCTTTTTCCTGGATGTCCTTTAGGGCCTGCCACTTCTTCTCGTAAACGTATTCCCTCACAAAAGGCGCCAGCCTGGAGAAGTAACTGTCTCTCACCGGGCTTTCCTTAAAGCTCAAAATTCGCGTACATACCGTCCCTGCCTGAAGGGGAGGCGAAATTCTCCCGCTTGATAAGGGCGTCAAAATTGGCGGAAGGATCGTCGTGGAGTATGTTGAGGAGGCCCAGGAAGTCCCGGGTTATTTCCCTTGGGGTGATGAATTCTCCGGCTCCCGGAACTGAAAATTCCAGTTCGATAAAGGCCGCAAGCTCGCGTTCCCCCAGGGCAGGGGGGTAATCAAAATGTTCCGCATGTATCCCTGTGAGCCGTTCCAGCAGGACGTAGATCTCTTCCCTGGTAAGCTGGTCTAGGCGTATCACGGGGCTTCCCGAATCGGCGTAACCTTCCCGGACAAAGCGGTTGTCCCCAAGGCGGCTTTTGAGCGCCGCGTAGCTTGAGAGGCCCCGGCGCTCGTCCTCAATGAATTGGGGCGTTCCTGCCAGGTAGAGTCCCAGGTTGGAAGCCTTCCCCTGCATCACATCGTTGAACATAGCCAGGAGTTTTTCATAATTGTTTTCCCTGGACTGCCTGTTGGTGATTTTATAGAGATTGACGCATTCATCAATAAACACTAAAAACCCCTGGTATCCGGTTTTTGAACTGAAAGCGGCGAAAAGCCTGATGTACTCGTACCAGTTTTCATCAGTAACGATTTCTCCTACAGGGAGAAACGAACGGGCTTCGGTTTTAGTGGCGTATTCGCCCCGGAGCCATCTAAGGGCGGCGCGTTTTTTTTCTTCATCCCCTTTGGCATAGGAACGGCAGTACGCCGTCACGACAGCGGCGAAATCATAACCATGAGCGTAGTCTTCCATTTCTGTCAGGGTTTCAAAGATCCTGGCTTCTGTCAGGGAATCGAAATTGGCATCGTCAGGAGGAATCCCTTCCTTTATGAGATCCGTTTTGATTACAGAGATCCATTTTTGCAGCGCCGCTTCCAGAGCGCCTCCGTCAGGGCGGACTCTGGTGGAAAGCCGTTCCATAAGTTCCCGGTAGGTTTCAAGCCCCTGGTTTCCTGAGCCTGAAAGCCGTTTTTCCGGTGAGAGATCCGCGTCTGCTACAAGAAAGTCCTTTTCCATGGCGAAATTCCGTATAGCCTGGAGGAAGAAGCTCTTTCCGCTCCCGTACCGGCCTGTCACAAAACGAAAGGCCGCCGCTCCCTGGCTGACAAGCTCCAGATCCCGGAGCACTGTTTCTATCTCCCGTTTTCTTCCTACTGCGACATATTCCAGCCCCACACGGGGCACTACGCCTGCCTGGAGCGAATTGATTATCCCTGCGCTGATCCGTTTCGGAATGTTAAAGCCCATACAACCTCATCCCTGTATTCTGCTTGAATTACCGGGCCTTCGTCTACAGAGCTTTCAATCAGGAGATCCCCGGAGCTTTCAAGAAAGTTTTCGTTTATCCCGTCGATAATGAGCGCCGCCATGGTTCCATTTTCCCTGGCCAGGGCGTCCAGTTCCTTGCGGCGTCCCCGGGATATGAGATCCAGCGCCGCCTGGGCGGTTTTATCCAGGCTGCCGATAAAACCGGCAATCCGGGGATGCGCCTTTTGCGGCGAATCTTCCGGCAGGAGGCCCGAAGAAGGCCGCCTTTGGGGTTCAGGCCGGGCATCCTGAGCCGGGGCGTCTTCCCGTTCGATGCGCAGCATCTCCATAACCGCGTCGGATTCCTCTCTGAGACGGCTGATTTGCGCTGCTTCAAGTTCGACGCGCTTCCTCTCCAGTTCTTCCGGAAAGGGGTCCGGCGGTTCCGATAGCCCGGCCAGGTATTTCCAGAGGGGATCCAGGTGCGGCGGGGCCCCGGGGGGGCCGAATTTTTTTTCATCTTTCAAACGATATTCCAGCCATGCGGCGAGGGAAGAAAGAAAATTAACAAAAGGCTTATGGCTGGTAAAGGAAATCCATTCCGCGGTATATGATGAACAGCCTGTTTTCGGGAGGCCCTCAAAAGCGGTGACGGTCTCTTTCCTGGGAGGGAGGGGGTAAAAAAATTCAAGGAGTTTTTTTCCGTATCCTTTACGCAGGGCACCGTCAGTTGTGTTAAGGGCGTTTTCAATTGATTTATCCAGGATGCGGCCTTCAGGGCTCAGCCGGAACGGGCCCTGGGTAATGTTCTTAGGTATAATGGAAACGAAATCTTCGAATTCGAGGCTGTGGTTTTCTTCGATGTATTTCCTGTGGAGGTACAGGTCGGCGTCAAGTTTCCTGTCGCCCGGCGAGGGCTTTATCCTGCCAGGACAGTTGTGGATGACAGCGAAGTCCAAAAGCCACCGGGTAAAACGCTGCTTTAGGTCCGGAAAAAGATCCCCAGTTGTTTTTCCCAGCCATTCCAGCTCGGCAAAGGCTTCTTCCGGGCTGCCGCCAAGAAGCAGGATAAGCTCCCGGCAGTACAGGAGGATATAGGGTCGGCAGGTTTCCCTGAACCGGCCTTTGCGGAATTCCGACCGCCACCAGAGAAAATACTCCTTTTCATCATCACCCAGGCTGTCGAAATCAGGAACCTCATCCGGCCTGGCGGAGACCCGGGTAAAGGGCCGCATTGCCCCTTCTTTGCGGAACAATTCCTGTTCCTCCCGGTATTCAGGGGTTTGCAGGTTCTGGAATTTGGTTTCTACCGTAAAACGCCCCCCCCCTATCACTGTTGTTTCCCCTGAAAAACGGAACCCCCTCTCCGTACCGGCCCCGGTTTTTACGACTTGCTCCCAGGGCGCAGGGGGTTTAAGAAGCGGCGAAGGGACATACTCGTGCGGCTGCGGCAGGGAAAGAAATTCCCCTATTTCCCGGAAAAGGTATTTTTCATAGTCCCTGAGGCTCCCTTTGACGCCAAAGAAAGACCTGAGGTCCTGGGATTTATCTGAAATTTCCGCAGAACTGAAAAAGATTCCCAGCTTTAGCCGCCCCTGAACAGCCCTGAGTTCCGTAAAGGCCCCGCTGCCTGCCTCCTCTGCCAGGGCTTCACCGGCCCCTGCGAGGACCAGGATGTCCCATTTTCCCTTCCTGGGCTGTCCGGGAAGATCCTCGTAAAAACCAATGCCTATGCCCAGGAAACCTGGATCCCACACTCCGGGGCCTCCGCCACTCTTCCCGGGAGGCGTAACGGAAGAGCCCATTCGGGGCAGTTCTTTTACCAGCCAGTGATCCCAAAAACTGCGGGTCATAAGGACCAGGACCCTGGCCCTGGGCAGGTCGTCGAATAGTTCGTCTCCCTGATTCCTTCCGGTTTCCCGTCTAAGCTCCTCAGCCAGAAACCTGAGCCATGCGGCCAGGCAGGCCGCCGCCTTTTCCCGGTCTCCGGCAATGATCCCCCCGGACAGCCCCAGGGCTCTGAGGAATTCCAGGTGGCTAAGAAAGATCTCCTCTTCGCTGCCGTAGCGCAGCCAGCGGTCACGATCCCATTCAAAACTCCGCCACAGGCCCTCTATCCCTCTTTGGGACAAAGCGTCCTGGGGCTTCAACTTGAAAGGTCCAAGGCTTTCTCCGTTGATGCATTTCCCCAAAGGCCCGATACCGGCTTTTTCCAGGGCTTCCCTGCGCAGCCATCTGTCTTCCAGGGGAAGGTATTTTTGGCCTGAATGCCGGGACAGCGCAAGGGCGGAATACAGTTTTTTCCCGTATTTCAGCGCCGGCGTTGCTGTAGGGGTTCCGACTCCCTTCTCCATTTCAGGAGCGCACCTGAGGATGAGGGAAATAGTTTCAGGATCCGCAAAAAGCCTGTCCTGGGAAAGGACGCTGTAGAGCAGCTTATCGGCGAAAACATAGATGAGCCTGGCGTAATTGTCGGCAAAAGCGGGAATTTCCTCATCCTGTAAATTGAGAGGCCGGCGTCCGCCTCCGGGTTCTTTTGGAAAAAACCGGGAAAGGAAATCCTCCGGGAGTATCTCGTATATGCGGTTTTCATAAAGCCTGTAACATGGAAGCCCCTCCAAGGGGAGCCGCTGTTCTTCCGGAATTTTCCCTTTGCGGAAGAGGATCTGCAATCGTATGAACCGCGCTGTTTCCCCTTTCGCCCTTCGGGTCCTGCCCCCCCATGCCGGCCCCGGAAGCCCTCCAAGCAGCCCCAGTTCCATGAGCCGGTCTTCCCGTTCCGCCAGGGAAGGCCCTGCTTTTACCAGGGGATTATAGCCCCTCCGCACCAGGGCAAGAATGTCTTTCCCTTTGATAATTTCCTGTTTAAGGATCTTCGTTTCTTCAGCCGAATTTTCGGGGAGCGCCAGTACATCCCCTCCTCTGCGGAAACGCCCGTTCCCCAGATCCGCCGCGCCAGAGGGAAGCTCCCGCCTGAAGGCGGCTATGGACGGGTCGTATTTCAGGGTAAAAAACGGTTCTGATAAAGGAACGGCGCCCTGCATACAATCCCCGGCAAACCCGAATCTACGGGGCAGAATACGATTTTTTAAGAACCGAGCTGTTAAGGATAAACACCACCCGGCCTTCCCTGAGGAGCCGCCTGTTGCTTTCTGTTGAAATAATGGCCATTGCGTCGTCCTTGTCGATAATGGGATCTGTCGGAATGGCGCCGAAAACCCTGCGGGCCAGAATCCTGAGGGGCTTGGCGCCAGCCAGCGGGAGCAGGCTTTCGTCGATGCCCGAAGGAGCGGCGCGGAATATGCTTTCAGGCGCCGCATAGCGGACCATGGTTCTTTCCCCGGAACGGAGTATGCCGGGATCGGTCATGTTTTTATCATATATCAGGTTCATTTCAGTGTCCCATATCTTCGGGAAAAGGCAGGGCTGTACCAGGGACAAAATGCCCCGGCCCTGGATAGGGAGTTCGGTATCAGCGATGATGATGATCCCCGTGTACTCCGCAGCAGGCGCGGGGATAAGGGGCCTGGGCGGATCTCCGGCGCGGCTGTGGCGGGTCAGGGCGGCGCTGATCCGGCCAAGACCTAGGGCGTAACGTCCGGTTATCTGCGCCAGATCCGCCGACAAACTGGGGGGAATCTTCCGGGTTTCCATGATGACGCCGTCCAGTTCCTGCAAGGACACCTCCCTTTTTTGCAGCAGATCTTCTACTGTTGCCGAAGAATCGGCCTGGAGGGACAGGATATAAGGCCGCAGGAGCCTGGGATATTCGCCGCGCAGGACCTCTTCCCCCTGGATGCGTCCCGCCGGAAGGCGTATGCCTGCGGAAGCCATATTGAGGCTGTTCGCCGTATTGATTTCCCCTGTTTCCCAGTCAATGGAACCGGAGACGTCTATTTTGAAAGTACCTGCGCCGTCAGGACCTGTTCCCTGCTGGGCCCATACCGGGAAAGCCAGGAGGAGAAGCAACGCCTTGAGGATGTTTTTTTTCAGGAATCCGTATTTGAACTGGTTCATGCATCTATTCTTTTATCGGCGTTTTCAGGACTCTTCCTTCACGGAGAACATCGTCCAGACCCATCCCATTTGCCTCCGCCAGGATCTCAGGGCCGGTCTTGTACGCCAAGGCTATGGACCAGAGGGTTTCCCCTTTTTTGACCAGATGGCTGCCGGTAAAGGCCAGGCCTGCTGTCCCGGATTCAGGCCGTGTATAGGGCCCCACATCCTTGAAAGCAGGGATCATGAGTTTCCCCCCGATTTTAAGGTACTGTGCCCTGGTTCCGGGGTTGGACTCCAGTATCTGTTCTACCGTAACCCCGTAATGGAGCGCCATGGCCAGAAGGGTATCTCCTGAGCGTATAGTATGGATGTAATAGTTGACCAAAGGCAGATCCTTCCTGGCCAACACAGCCGTTACTTTATCCGCGTCTTCGGCCCTGACCTTGAGGTAATAGCCCGGTCCCGGCGGCGTGACAGCGTAAGCCAGTTCCCGGTTGGCTCCCTTCAGCGCCGCAGGATCCACCCCGGCTTCGGCGGCTAGAAGGTTCAAATCCGCCTGGCGTTCAGCGGCCACCCGGGTCCATCCGGGATCTTCATTCCAGACCGGATCAAGGCCGAAACGCCGGAAATTGGAAAGGATATACGAAACAGCCAGGAATTTTGGAACATAATGGATAGTTTCTGTTTTGAGCTGTTTCATCCCAGAAAGAACCCAGTAATCCTTTGTTCCCGATTTTTTCACCGCCTGGTTCACCGCTCCAAGGCCGGCATTATAAGCCGCCAGGGCGAGGCCCCAGTCGCCAAAGTAATTATAGTTTTCTTCCAGTTTCTTCAGGGCCCCAAAGGTGGATTTCCAGAAATCCCGGCGTTCGTCTATCCAGTCGTTTACCTTCATATCAAAAGGGGCGATGCTGTTTTTCATGAACTGCCAGAGTCCTGCGGCGCCGGATCTGCTCACTGCCGTGGGCAGGTACTGGGATTCGATTACCGGAAGGTAGAGCAGTTCAGGAGGCAGGTTCCTCTGTTCCAGCTCCCTCCGGATAAATCCCAGGTAAGGTTCGCCCTGTTTCATTACCGCATTAAGCCACTCCAGCCCTCCGGGGGAGGAATACTGGCGGATATAGTACCGCGTCAGGGGCTGTTCCAGAAAATCACGGGAAAGGAGGCTTAGAGGCGGCGCAGCGGAAAACCCGGAAGGGTCCGAATAAAAAGGCGACGCCACGTTCCGGTAAGCAGGATGATCCGGCCTCGGGGAGCGCTGGTTCCTGAGCGGCCTTTTTGGGGGGGGCATGGCCTGCATATCCCCGGATTCGGAAGGCCCCGGGACCGCATCGGAAGCGCAAAGAAGCGCGGCGCTTCCCGCAAAGAGAAGGATTGATAATAAAAAGCCTTTTTCAAAACGGACCGGGTTTTGGAAAAAGCCCGAAGAACTAAAACTTTTCCCCATAATAAATCCCGGCCCATTCCCACCTGCCATGGATCTCCGGGTCCAGGGGGAAATAAATTTTCCGGAAATAAAGGTACCATGTGGAAATATACTGGGACCATCCCCAGGTTCTAAGGTAAGCTTCGTTGGCATTGGACCCCGCGTCCAGTTCATTGGCGTAACGGATCCTGCTCATGCGCATGAAGTCTGAAAGGTTGAATTCCGCTATTCCCGAATCGTCTGCAGCTTCCTGTTCCCAGGAACGAGCGAAAAAGTTCACCTTTGCCCGGCATTGCTCCAGCCTGCCGGGACTGCCTGAGTCCAGCGCGGTCTTGATGGCATTTACCAGGGAACCGCGGGTGTCAAAGGTCCAGTTTTTAGGGGATTTGTTGAAATCCACCATCTGTTTTGCATACGTATCGGCATTGGGGAACCCGGGGACGTTGGAACCCATATAGGGAAGGTACTGGGTATAGGCCTTGATGGCCCCGTTCCATTCACCTATACGTTCATAGGCCTGGGCAAGGAGGAAATAAGCGGCTCCAAGGTCGATACTGTCTGAAAACCTGGAAATAAGCTCTTCGTAATACCAGACACGCTGTTCCGGGTTGTCTACCAGGGTGATAAGCTGATTGAGGCAGGCCAGATGGATGGATTCCCCAAGGACCGTAAGGTCGGGATAGTTTTTGATGATCAGGTCAAAATACAGCGCCGCTGCGGGGTAGGCTTCTTCCTGCATTAAACCGTAGGCTGCCATAAAGAGATAGTACGTATTGTAAGGGTCATCAGGATACTGGTTAACCCTGGCAGTCAGAAAGTTGATGAGCCTCGGGTATTCCTTCTGCCTGATGAAATTATTGGCGATTTCCCGGATTATCGTGAACTGTTCCCTTCCCCAAGAGGGTTCGTCGGCCAGAAGCATGAAGAGATTGCTCAGGGCTTCCTGGTTTTCTTCGGAACCTATAATATAGTAGGGATCGATTTTGTCTGTTTTCCCGTCGCTGTTCCCAGGCCCCGGAAGGCAGGCGGAAAACAGGAACGTTCTGGCTATAAATAACGCTAAAAGCTGAAGTATTCGGCGTTTTTTCCTCTTTACCATAATTTCCGATCCTAGCATGCATAGGTCCCATTGGCAAGAGAAGGGCTCTATGGTTATACTTTATGTATGATTTCGATGCTTTCCCGCCGAATTGCCGCATGGCTCGTTTTTATTGTCGGCCTTTTGTTGATGTTCCTGGGATCAGCCTTTCTCCTGGGGTCTCTGGCGGGTACTTCCGGATTTTCCGTGCTTCCGGCCTTCTTTTTTGTAATAGCCGGAATCCTCTGCGCGGTTTTGGCAGGTAAGCTTAACAAGCGTTCCACATACCTTTTTTTCGCCGCTCTTTTCCTTATGGCAGGTTTTTTTCTCTTCCTTTCGGCTTTGGGAATTATTCCCAGGGCTTTTTTTTCCCGCGCTTGGCCGCTTATCTCCGTTTTTTCGGGCCTGGCCCTTTTACCCGCCGGATGGCGGCAGTACGGCGCCTTCAGGAGCCGCTATATCGTGCCCTCCATCGCTTTTTTGATTCTCGGCTGCGTTCTCCTTGTGTTTTCCTTCGGCGTAGTCGCTTTTTCTTTCAAACAATTCATCCTGAACTGGTGGCCGCTCCTTATCGCCTTTTCCGGGCTTCTCCTGGTTCTGTTCTCTCTGGGAACGAAGAATAACTCAGGGGATCAGGGACAGTGACCGGGAATCCCCCTTGGGGGAGGGGTCTGATGCGTCCGGAATTCTCCGCCCTGCGTGTTGCCCTGTTGTTTTTTCTCCCTGCGCTGCTGGGATTTTTCCTCTCTGTCTGCGCTTCGGGCCCGTCTTCCAGGGAAACGCCTTTGCCCACAGAAGTCCCGGCTGCCGGAGAGCCTGTCCAGCAGCCAAGGCCTTCCGGCACAGGGGGCATTGCCGAGGAGATCCGTTCTCTTGCGGAAACCGGTTCCCCTTCTTCCCTTCTCAGGTCCCTGGATCTCGTCAAAAACCGGGATCTGGGGAACACCGAATTCGGCAGGGTGATGAACGCTGTCAATTCCGTTCTGCTCAAAACCCTTTACCCTGCGGTACAAGCCCAGATGCCCCTCCAGGATCCCCCCCAGGCCCACAGCTACGCCAAAATCCTGAGGGATGTTGAAAAAGGGATCTACACATCCCCATCCCAGAACGCCCGGGATTTTCTGGAACATGTTTTGCCCTTTCTGGCCCTTTACCATGAAACCCGGAGCGAAAGGCTCCTCCCGGCGCTCCAGGATCTGAAGAAGGCCGCAGACCTGAACCCGGCCTCTGTTTTGGCGCCCCTGTTTACGGGCCTGGTCTGCGAGCGTTCCGGCAGTTTTGAAGAAGCAGGATCCCAGTACTCCAGGGCCTGGCAGCTTTCGCCGGAATGTTATCCCGCGGCCCTGGGGCTGGCCCGGATCGCCAGCGCCAGAGGGGACAGCCAGGAAGCGGTGCGGCTCCTTTCGGATCTGGTGATCCGTTTTCCTGACAATATCCAGATAAAACGCCAGCTTGCGCTGGCTTATTACAACAGCCGCGACTGGTCCCGTGCGGGACCGGCTATTGCGGAAGTGCTTCAGCGGGACAGCCGGGACGGGGAATTTATCCTCATGCGGGCGCATGTACTGGTTGAAGAAGGCCAGTTCCTCCAGGCCCAGGCGCCGCTGGATCTCTACGCCTCTATCAACTCCGGCTCAAGGCTCTACCTTTTTCTCCGCGCCAGGGTTCAGGCTGAAGGCTACCGCAACCGCGATGCCGCCCTGAACTACCTCCGTTCCCTCCTGCGGGCGCCGGGCGGCGTCGTTGACGACGAGGTTTCGGTTTACGCAGCGAGGCTTCTCGTGGATTCGTCCAGAGCGGAAGATCAAGCCGAAGGCAGGGATCTCCTTAACCGGCTTCTTGGGGGCCCGAACCCTTCCCTTACCGTGATGAGCCTGGCGGTTCAGGACGCTATCCGCCGCCAGGCCTGGCCTGAAGCCCGGACATACTTGGCCCGGGTTCTGGAAGAACGGCGTTCCTCGCAGGACCTCCTGAACGCCTATACCGTTGAACACGGGCAGGGGAACAATGCCGCCGCTCTGTCCTATGCCCGGGAGCTCTACGAGCGGGAGCCTTCCGGCGAGGAGGCGGTTACCGCCTATATCTCAGCCCTTATAGACACAGGGCGCCAGGACGAGGCCGGGCGGATGATCGAAAGCCGCCTGGGCGTCGCTTCCGGGGCCCTCAAAAGCCGCTATTATTACCTCCGCAGCAGGATACGCCTTAATGAAGAGGCTGCGATGAACGATCTCCGTTCCAGCCTCTTCGAAGATCCCCGGAACCTCAACGCACTTATCGCTATGTTTGAGATCTACCACCGCCACAGGGATGAACGCCGCGCTGTTTACTACCTTAAACAGGCCCTCGCCCTGGCGCCTGACAATCCCCAGCTCAAGCGTTACGAATCCGAGTACGCCGCCTTGCTGGGGAGCGGGTATTAGCAGTATTTCCGAAACGTTTTCCTTGAAAAAACCTTGAAAACACGCCATAGTATAGGCAAGGAGATAACAAAATGGAAAAGTACGTATGCGATTTGTGCGGTTATGTCTACGATCCCGCCGCCGGGGACGACAGCGGGGGAATCCAGCCCGGAACCCCTTTCAAGGATCTTCCCGCCGACTGGGTCTGCCCCCTCTGCGGGGCCGCAAAAGACCAATTTTCGCCGCAGTAAAATCTTGAGAAACTGAGTGCAAGAATCGAGCCTAAATGCGGAGCCGGACTTTAAACCTGACAGTAATGGTCATAAAGGTCCATGTTGCTTTCCAGTATAATTTCAGGCTTTATAAGTATTTTATCCACAATCGGAACTTTTTCTGTAATGTACTGGTACAAATACTTGAGTGCAAGCTCCCCCTGGTGGTACTGGTTTTGAAAAATGGTAGCTGAAACAATTCCTTCTTTCAAGCATTTCTTGAGATATGAGTTTATGTCGGAGGTGATTAAGCATATTTTTCCCGCCATCTTATGGTCTGATATATAGTTTATCACTCCCCTGGAATTAAATGAATTAATATAGACACCCTGAATATCCGGGTACCTGTTCAACAACTCGCCGGTGTTTTTATATGCCAGTTTTTCATTGTCTTTGTTGTAACATTCATGAACTACTTCCAGCGATAGCTTTTTGGCCTGTTCCATGAAACCCCGGCTGGTTTGGAGATGAATCGCGATGTCGTTTGTTCCTGTGGCCAGCGCTACTTTTGCGTTTTTGCCAAATTTCCAATAAAACAGCTCAGCCGCCATTTTCCCCGCAGTGATGCCGTCATATTGTACGCAGAATTGCCGTTTGTCCTGTTCAATATCGGTAATGATGGCAGCCACAGGGATATTTTTTGCTTTCAGCAATGCTATTTCATCACAGTAGCCGCCAACAGAAATCAGGACGCCGTTGTAGTTCTTTTTTATTGCCATTCTGAGGTTTTTTCTGAAATACCGAATGGTAGTTTCTATGTCCGGTAAATCCAGATTTATATAATAATCAACGATGACGCTGTGATCCGTTAATTCAGCCTTAGCGCGGCGTATGCCTCCGATAAGCCAATGCATAAATTCCGGAAAAGTAGATACCACAACTACGGCAATCCGTATCGGCTTGCGGGAAAGGCTCTGGGCCAAAACATTAATTTTAAAGTCAAGTTTTCTGGCAGTTTCCAACACCGCTCTTTTGGTTTCTTCACTTACCCTTGGCTTGTCATGCAATGCCCTGAATACGGTTGTGGCGGAGATTCCCAGTTTTTCTGCAATAGTGCGAATGGTCGTTCTCTTAGCCATTAACAACAAGTTTATAGCACAAGTATTTTTTACTCAAGTGTGGAAAGGCTGAAAGGAGCAGCTTTTTTTGGCCGAATTTTTCAAAAAAGCAGAAAAAAAGCAAAAAAGCACTTGACATACCAGAAAAGCGGTGATATGTTTAAATATAGCGTAAACGTTTACGCATACTGGTCTTGGCAGGTTGATATGAAGGAGAAACGAAAAATGGCAGATGATCTTTTGAACTCAAAAATTGCTGGTTTTCTGTATGTATAATGGTATAGAAAAAGACAGGGCTGTACTGCGGGAACTGGCAAAACAGGTTGCCGAAATCGCAGCCCTTCCGGTTCAGGAGGAAAAGAAGCGCCTCTGGCGGGCCTATGTGGCGGTAGATATTCTGGACGCTGAAATAATCCGCAAGGATCTTTTGGAAACAAAGGAAACCTGCCGTCGCCACGCATGGCTCCCTGGAATTCATCCTGAAGGACATCAGCACAGCACGATCCATAACGAGCCTGAGCAGCTGCAAAAATGGGCGGACATCGCACTGGAAGTTGCCCAATAATGAATAACGATACCAAACAGACTCCAAAAAAAATCGGTTTCTGGCGAAAGAGAAGGAACGCCTGGGAATTGTATGCAATTTTGGTAATCCCTCTTACCTATGTTTTTATTTTCAATTACATTCCCATGTACGGCGTCCTCATGGCTTTCAAAAATTTTTCGCCGAGGCTCGGGGTAATACACAGTCCCTGGACGGGGCTGTATCAATTTAAAAGATTTTTCACTTCTCCCAATTTTTACAATATCATGCGGAACACTCTTTCGCTCAATTTCTATGGTCTTATCGCCGGCTTCCCTTTTCCCATTATATTAGCTGTTTTTATTAATCACAGCCGGCTTTTCAAGTTTAAAAAAGTTGTCCAATCCATCACTTTTGCCCCATATTTTATCTCCATGGTTATACTGGTCGGCCTGATGACCCAAATTTTCGGTTTGAGAACCGGTATCATCAATGTTCTCCTTTCAAAGGCCGGTATGGAGGAGATCAATTTTATGGCTTCGACTGCTGCATTTTCCCATCTCTATGTGTGGTCCGGCATCTGGCAGGGCGCCGGCTACAGTGCGATCATTTATATTTCCACCCTGGCGACGGTTGATCCAAGCCTTCACGAAGCGGCGCTTATAGACGGCGCAAGTCTCTTACAGCGTATATGGCATATAGATCTGAGTTCCATAAGACCCATTATTGTCATCATGCTTATCCTCTCAATGGGTGGTATACTTGGCAGTAACTTTGAAAAAATCTACCTGATGCAGGCGCCCCAGAATTACAGCGTTTCCGAAGTTATCGCCACCTATGTTTATAAGGTGGGACTCGCCACAAGCCGCCCGGATTACTCTTTCGGAGCGGCGATAGGTCTGTTCCAGAATCTTGTAGGAGTCGCCATGACGGTGGCAGTGAATCTCACCGCCAGGAAACTGACGGGCGAGGGAATGTTTTAAGGGGATATGCATGAAACAGGGAAATAAGCAAAGTATTACAGTTGGCCTTTCGTCTGAAGATAAGTGCTTTCACATCATCTGCACTTCATGGCTTCTCGTTTCCGCTTTGCTTATCCTCTATCCCCTGGTCTATGTGGCAGCCTGTTCCCTGAGCGACACTTCGGCGGTTCTTGAAGGACGGGTTTTTCTCTTACCCCAGGGGCTGACTTTGAACGCCTACCGCCAGGTTTTTGAGTATAAGTACCTCATGACGGGTTTTTTTAATTCACTGTTTTACGCGGCAGGAGGCACCGTTGTCGGCGTTATCATTACGCTTCTGGCCGCTTATCCGGTTTCCCGGAAAGATCTCCCGGACCGTAAAATAGTATTAACCTTTTTCGTTATTACCATGTTTTTTTCGGGAGGGCTCATTCCTTCTTACATTCTGATGCGAAATCTTCATCTTACCGGAACCAGATGGGCTCTTGTAATCGGCGTCGGGTTCTCCTGCTACAACATGGTGATCGTCAAAACATATTTCCAATCCTCATTGTCCCAGAGCCTTCTTGACGCCGCCCATATCGACGGATGCGGAGAATTCCGTTTTTTTCTTACTATAGCGCTGCCGCTTTCGTCGCCAGTCGTCGCGGTCATGGTGCTTTTTTACGCAGTGGGCGCATGGAACAGTTATTTCAGCGCTATGATTTACCTTACGAATCCCAATGATTTCAACTTCCAGCAGGTGCTGCGGGATATTCTCTTTGTAGCCCAGCAGAGGGCTGAAGGCCGCAGCGTCTTTTCTGAGCTGGAAATGGCCAGGAGAAGCGACTTGCTGGTGCAGGTTCGGTATTCGGTTCTCATTGTGGGAACTCTGCCCATGATGATCCTCTACCCGTTCATACAAAAATATTTCATCAAGGGGATGATGATAGGATCCCTGAAAGAATAGGGGCGTTTTCCGCACGTTGTGCGGTTTATTTTATTTTTTTGGAGGAAGTAAATGAAAAAACTTCTGATCGTTTTCTTATGTATGGGCCTGGCGGTCCAGGCATTCGCATCAGGCGCCGGCAGCGGCGCGGCGGCGAAAACCGCCCGGGTCGGGGCGAAAGGTTCGTTGCCTCTGGCGTTGTCCAAACCGGTTCTGACGTATTTCGCGCCGGGCAATCTGGCGTGGAACAATGTGGACAGTTTTGAGTACAAGGACAATACGTTCACAAAGAAAGTTGTTGATGAAACGGGGATTGATCTCAGGGTAACGAGCACTGTCCAGGCGGACGCGACCGAAAGACTGAACATCATGCTTAACACCGGAGACTACCCGGACATCATCGGGGCCGGCGGTGTGGACTGGAGATACTACGCCAAAGAGGGGATTTTTATTGCCCTTGACAAGTATGATCTTCAAAGTTACCCGACAATCAAGAAAGTCTTTGACACGTACCCGTCTGCAAAAAGCATGGTAAGCGCCAACGATGGACTCGTCTATGGACTGCCGCAAATCCAACAGTGTCTTCACTGCACCTATTCCTATGGGCGGATTTGGTATAATGCGGCCTTTATCAGGGATAACAACAGGAAAATTCCCGAAACTCTTGATGAATTTACCGAATACCTGCGCTGGGTAAAAACCGGAGATCCCAACAAAAACGGCAGAAAGACCGAGCTGGGTATCGTCTTTTCCAAAAATTCGCTATATAACTTTATGGCTTTTATTGCGAAAGCTCACATGCCCTTTGTTTATACCGGCGGATACTTTGGCGTAAGCCTTGATTCCGGCAGAAAAGTGACTGAACAGTACCGGGACCCGCTTTTCAGGCAGGCCCTTGCGTATGCTGCGGGGCTTTATAAGGAAGGGCTTATCGTTCCCGATTCATTCTCAATGACCGATGATCAGGTGACCCAGTTATTACGGTCTTCGGACGCTCCAGTGGGAATTAATGCAAACGCATGGTCTAACCACGAAGCGGTTTTGGGCCCGAACATGGGTGATTATTTTGAACTTCCGCCCCTGAAGACGGCGTCCGGCAGCCGGTATGGCCCCAACGGCGAATCCTGGTCTAATATCAGCGCCGCCTATTTTATTACCGACAAATGTAAGGATCCGGAACTTGCCGTAGCGCTTTACGATTATTTAATAAGCGGCGACATGTCTCTTTACGGCTGGGGCGAGAAAGGCGTCCAGTGGGATGATGCGGATACCGGCGCCGTCGGCTTCGGCGGCGGCAAGGCGACGTGGAAGCTTCTCTTAGCCAATGGATCTGCGCCCCTTAATACGTCCTGGGGCTTCGGATTGCCTCGCATTAGTTGGCCTCAGCAGCATGATGAACTTCAGGCTGATGGTTATGATAAGTTTATTAAATACTATCAAACGGCCGATCCGTCTCTCAGGGATTTTACCAACAACTCGCCTCTTGAACAGGAGGGAAAGTACATCTATTTTGCCAAACAAATGACCCAGTATGCCCTTCCGGACAGCGTTTTCCTGCCGTTTATTGCCATGGATGAGGCCGATACTTCGCGTTATTCGGATATTACCGCAGTGCTGGATCCGTTTAAAAACCAGGTCATCGTCGAGTTCATTACCGGAGTCAGAAATATAAACAGCGATACCGACTGGAACGCGTATCTTGCTGAACTTGACCGGCTGGGATCGAAAGAATATGTACAGATACTCCAGAAATATGTAAAGTGAGGAATCTCAATGGACAAGATATCGCTGAACGGAGAATGGAACTTCGCCCTTGACCCCTGCGAAAAAGGGGAAAAAGAAAAATGGTTTTTAGACCTGGAAAAATTTCCCGGAAAAGCCCGGGTTCCCGGAGCTGTCCAGGAACAGGATATCGGGTTTAGCGGACGTTTCGGAAAAAACAGAACTCTCAGTTTTCATGAATCCTTTAATGAACTGGATCCGGTTTTTCCACTGACGGAGTCAGAATGTTACTGCGACGCCTGGTACGCCAGGAAAATCGTCTTCCCCGTTCTTCGTCGGGGAGATCATGTCTA